>JADFVK010000028.1 GCA_015222495.1 Pseudomonadota bacterium | reverse complement strand
GCAGCAATAATCTCAGCAACCGCAATATCATCTGCAAGACGGCTCAGGCGATAACCACCACCCGGACCACGAGCACTATCAACTAAACTATTTTTACGTAGCTTAGAAAATAATTGTTCCAGATAGGAAAGTGAAATTTCCTGACGTGTGGAAATGTCAGCCAGGGTAATTGGACCATTTTCATAGTGAATGGCTAAATCCAACATTGCTGTAACAGCATAACGACCTTTTGTTGTCAATTTCATTGATACTTTCCTATTATTGTAATATCGATATAAGTATCATAAAAAAACCAAGCAATTTAGTCAAGTATTTTATTTTTCACTATTTGTATATTTTTTTCGAAGTGAACAATATGAACATTTTCTTCACCATCATTACCTGGTGCATTACTGCAAATATCCTGTGCAGGACAGTCCTGATGTGCCTCTGGTGGTGTTATTTCACATATATGTACTTCAGGAATAGAAATGTCAGGGAATTCAGCATCAATAGAACGGATAGCTGTACACATTTTTTCTAATTTATCATCAACTGAATGCATATGGTCCAGCATACAATTAATCGCATGTGCCACCGGATCAGGCATTTCACTGGAAGTACCGTAGGCATCAAAGCCTATTTTCTTGGCCATATGTGCACGTTTTTGTTCGTTTGGATGAACTCCATTCTCTTTTTTCTTATTGGCTATCAAACGTCCGGGCACACCAACAACAGTACAAGAATCGGGCACATCCTTGACCACTACCGCATTAGATCCGACGCGTGCACCATCTGCCAAAGTAATAGGGCCTAGAACTTTGGCTCCAGCACCGACTACAACATCATTACCTAATGTAGGATGACGTTTTCCTTTATTTAATGAAGTACCACCTAAAGTTACCCCATGATATAAAGTACAATCATTACCGATCACAGTTGTTTCACCAATGACCACACCCATACCATGATCAATAAAAAAACGCCGGCCAATGGTTGCTCCAGGATGTATTTCAATTCCTGTAAAGAGTCTGGCCAGAGATGAGAAAAAGCGTGCTAACCAGAAAATATTCCATTTCCACAAACGATTATTCATGCGATAAAATATCATTGCATGAACCCCCGGATAGGTTGTTAAAACTTCAAAATAATTTCGTGCCGCTGGATCGCGTTCAAAAACACATTGAATATCTTCTTTTAGATGTTCAAACATTTTATCAATTCATTACCATGGTTAGGTTAACTTGGACTATAAAGACCACGTATTTTACTAGGATTTTTCATAAGTCTCAATCATTATATAAGAACAAGCTGATTTAGCTTAGTTATTCTTTTGGCTTTTACTTAAAATACCACGCAGAATATTAAGCTCTTCCTGTGTCAGACGGGCCCTATTATAAATATGGCGAAGTTTTGGTATCAATTGGGGTGATTGTTTAGGCTTTAAAAAATCAATATCCACCAGAGTTTCTTCCAGGTGCTGATAAAAACGCTGCATATTATCACTGGAAGCTAAAGCAATATCATCTTCTGTTTGATGGGTAGTTTGTATTCCTAATGCCATCATCACTTCATAGCTAATGATCTGTACCGCAGAAGCCACATTCAATGAACTATAATCTGGATTAGTGGGAATATTAATTAATTTATGACACAGGCCAATTTCATCATTGGTTAATCCGGTTCTTTCTCGCCCAAAAACCAAAGCAACTTGCTGTTGTTGTGATTCTTTGGCCGTTAATAAGCCCGCTTCACGACCATTAATAAATTCATGCTGAATTTTCCGTTCTCTGGCTGTGGTTCCCAAAACCAGATGACAGCCATCCAAGGCTTCCTCAAAAGAATCACAAACAATAGCTTTTGATAATAGATCCGAAGCCCCTGAAGCCATTGCACTTGCCTCATAATTAGGAAAGCTTTTCGGCTGAACCAGATAGAGCCGTTTAAGCCCCATGTTTTTCATCACCCGAGCAGCTGCTCCAATATTGCCTGGATGGGAAGTATTGATCATCACAATACGTATATTTTCACTACTCATAAAAATCCCGATAAATATTCTAAATAAATTCTTCTATTAATTTAATCAAAAAATAATGGTATAATCGAATGCTTATTTACTACTGCTCTTTTTCAATTCCATTTAAACTATTATAACAGTCTTTCTGTTATGGAGATTTATAAAATGCATCCAATGCTCAATATTGCTGTTCGTGCAGCTCGTGCCGCCGGCACTGTTATTCACCGCTCCATGGACAAGGTTGATAGTTTAAAAGTCACCTCCAAAGCCGCCAATGATTTTGTCAGTGATGTTGACCGTCAGGCAGAACAAGTCATTATTGAAACCATTAAAAAAGCCTATCCTGATCATTCCATAAAAGCAGAAGAAAGTGGTGAGCTCAATGGAAACCCTGATTTTCAATGGATAATTGATCCGCTTGATGGTACAACAAACTTTTTACATGGTTTTCCTCAATTTGCTGTATCCATTGCATTTAAACAAAATGGCCGCCTATCTCAAGGGGTAGTATTTAATCCTGTTGATCAGGAACTTTTCACTGCCAGTCGTGGTCAAGGTGCAATGCTCAATGACCGTCGTCTGCGTGTTTCTAATCAAAATAGTCTGGAAGGTGCTTTACTGGGAACTGGATTTCCCTTTAGAAATCAGGAACACCTGGAAACCTATCTTGCCACCTTCACTGCCCTATTCCCCATGACTGCAGGTATTAGAAGACCCGGTGCTGCAGCTCTGGACTTGGCCTATGTTGCTGCCGGACGCTTAGATGGCTTCTGGGAAATTGCCCTTAATGACTGGGATATGGCAGCTGGTGCTTTATTAATTAAAGAGGCTGGTGGACTGATTGGTGATTTCTCCGGTGGTAATGATTATCTGGAAACCGGTAATGTCGTGGCAGGTACTCCAAAAGTATTTAAGGAAATCTTACAGCAAATCCGACCACATCTTAGCGAAGCACTCACCAAATAATTTATAGGAATATTAGGGCTGTTCTTTATTCTTCTTTTTACTTGTTCCTTTTTGGTACAGGGCAAAGCCCTGTAAAAACAGGTTAAAAATCATCCCGAAGGTGGTGTGGTGCAGCTTTTAGCTTTATTATTCCCATAGAGTATATCGAGCCAGCCACCCCAAAAGAAAACAATTAAAACCTTCTAAGTAACAAAAATTTTACCACCATAAATTATAGAAATTTAATGTTACTACAATTTATGGTGGCCTTGTTATGTTGGCTGAGGGCTCTAAACTTCTTCGTAGACTTCTTCTTCCTGATCGCCTTCACTTTTTACCGGAGCTAAATCTTCCTTGCTGATGCCCATGGCGACTAAGACTGAACTGGCGACATAGACTGATGAATAAGTACCAATAACAACACCGGTTAATAAGGCTGTGGCAAAGCCATTAATTAATTCACCACCAAAAACAAATAAGGCCATTAAAACTAAAAGTGTGGTGAAAGACGTCATTATGGTTCTGGCCAGAGTTTGATTAAGTGAGGCATCAATGACTTCAATGGCATCACCTTTTCTGATCTTACGGAAGTTTTCACGAATTCGGTCAAATACTACAATCGTATCATTGAGAGAATAACCTATTACCGCCAGAATAGCCGCTAATACAGTCAAATCAAACTCAATAGCAAATAATGAAAATAAGCCTAACACTACAATAACGTCATGTGCCAATGCTGCTACTGAACCCAGTGCAAAACGATATTCAAAACGTAAGGCAACATAGACTAGAATACAGGCCAGTGCTGCTAACATGGCAATACCACCGGTTTCTGTTAATTCTTCACCTACCTGAGGTCCGACAAATTCTACGCGACGATTTTCAACTGCAGCATTCTGAGCACGTAACAGTTCAAACATGCGTGTTGAAATATCTGCATTAGATACCCCTTCCTGAGGTGCCACTCGCACTAAAACTTCATTGGCAGCACCAAAGTGCTGTACGATTGCATCATCAAAGCCATTATCATGTAATTTTGACCGTATGGGCTTTAGCTCAACAGATTCGGGATAAGCGACTTCTATCAGAGTTCCCCCCGTGAAGTCTAAACCAAACTGCAGACCTCTGGTTGTGAGTGAAACCAGGGAGATGATAATAAGCACAGCAGACAATATCATCGCTACTTTGCGCTGTGACATAAATTTGATATGTGTATCAGTTAATATTTGCATAATTTTAATCTTTAATAATTAAGTCCCCTTCCTCCTGTATTTTGAAGGAAGCTTGGAATGGAGTACTCTTTAATAACAAAAAATTATCACAAATAATTTTAAGTCAGTTTATGTTACTTAAAAATAATTCGTGCCAATTTTTTTGGCTGTGGGCACTTCTAATTTATATTGAGAGTTCTTTTAATGAACGTTTTGATCCATAGCTATAGTTAACAACAGCTCTAGTCACCATAATGGCAGTAAACATTGAAGTCATAATACCAATTGAGAGTGTCACCGCAAAGCCTTTAATTGGGCCTGTTCCTACAACAAATAATACAAAGGCGGCAATCAAAGTTGTAATATTTGCATCAGCAATAGTTGATAATGCTTTTTCATAACCTGAGTTAATACTATTTTGTGGTGAATTCCCATTTCGTAATTCTTCTCGAATCCGTTCAAAAATCAACACATTCGCATCAACGGCCATACCAACGGTTAATACAATACCAGCAATACCCGGCAGGGTTAGGGTGGCTTGTAATAAGGATAAAACTGCGACGATAATCACCAGATTTAAAGCCAGAGCAAGGTTGGCAATTAAGCCAAACTTGCGATACCAGAAGGCCATAAAAAACAATACGGCAATAAAGCCAATCATCACTGAGTTAAAGCCTTTATCAATATTATCCTGACCTAAACTAGGACCAATAGTACGCTCTTCAATAATATAAACCGGTGCTGCTAATGCACCTGCTCTTAATAATAAGGATAAATCATTGGCTTCCTGTACACTATCCAGGCCGGTGGTTTCAAAGCGATTAGAGAAATGTCCACGAATCACAGCATTACTGAT
>JADFVK010000027.1 GCA_015222495.1 Pseudomonadota bacterium | reverse complement strand
GTTCAAAATACCCCCAAACGAGGGTTATCCCTAGGATATTTTAAAATTATTAATATATTGAGTGAAACAAATAGATTTTTTGTTGAGATATATAGTGCTAAAAACGATAAAAAATTGACAGCTTACCTGTATACAAGGTTTCTTCAATTTTATCAGGTAACGCTAAATCAGTAGAGTTGTCCTTTAAATCATCAAATTTATAGTTATTAGCATCAAATCCTATAGAGTATCCCAAAGTTGGTAAGATCATACCTGTCCATGAAATACCATAGCTTAAACCCGTTGTAGTACTATCTGCATCCATTCCTAAACCTGCCGGGTAAGAGGTTCCGGGTTCTTCTTTTAAGTGACCATCCAGGTCAGCATAGGCAGCATTAATTGATAGAAAACCTTTATCAGCTATAAGCCAGCCATAACTTGCCCCAATAAAGGGACCATCCTCCTTAAACGTTAAATGCGTTCCTAAACTTCCCCGGCCTGAAGTTTTACCATTTTTATAACCAATATAGATATTACCCCGATTATCCAACACCTTCATTCCCAGTGTTGTGGAATAATCTCTTCGACTGCCATGAAACTTTTCATAGAAACCGCCACTTGAAAAGCTATCACTTTCATCAGAAGAATCCTGGTAGGATAGGTCAATATAATAACGATCATAAATACTGGTCAAACCTAAACCTGTCATTAGAAATGTGACATTAAATTTTACTTCCGGAAAATCACTACCATCAGGCATAGCACCTTTTCTTGCATCTTGCTTATATTCATAATCAGCAACACCTACCCAGGCTCTGGGAATAAAACTCACATCTTCTGCATAAATACTTTTAGGAATAAGTATTAGAGTAGTGATAATTATAAGAGTGAGCTTACTTAGCTGTGTATCGTATGTTTTCATATTAAAGTTCTGAATAATAAAAAATGAATCTAAATTGTTTTATAAAGTACATGTAAAGTTTCTTAAAATTGTTGAAACCAATTCATGTTGTTTTTTTGTTCCGGTTTTTTGAAAAATTATTTTTAGATAGCTTTTCAGTGTACTATATTTCAAATCACCCTGTTCTGCAATTTCTTCTAGTGTCAGTCCATTTATGATGCTATTTGCTAAACGTGCTTCTGCACTGGTTAAATCATATATTTCTTTTAATTGTGATTCTATTTGAAGTACATCTTTATATTTATTAATATGAATAATATATTGGTTTTCGGTATTATTGGGTAAATCATCCTGGATATTTTTTTCATAACTTAAAGGTGTGATAAAAATACGATAGTTTTGTGTAGGACTTTTTATAATTTTAATATTATTAGTTAATGAGTCTTTGTCACTACTTTGAATATTCTTAATAAGATCTGCAAGCAAAGAGGTCTGTTCAGTATAAAGCAGCTTATTGTTTCTCAAAGTGAAATTGCTTTGCGGATCATCCAGCAATTTTTTTGATAATGAGTTATATGATTTTATCTGAAATTTCTCATCCACAACAAAAGTGGCAAATGGAAGTGTATCAGCAAACTGCTCCAATAGATGCCTTTTTTCATTATGCAATATGATATGTGTTTTAATACGCTTGAAATCAACCAAGGGACGAAATGGTTTTATAATATAGTCAACAGCACCTAATTCCAAACCTTTAGCTTCATCTTCTTCTTTATGGTTTGAAGTAAGAAAAATCACTGGAATATGAATAGTTTTAGAATTATTTTTGAGCTGCTGACAAACTTCATAGCCATCCATCATCGGCATGACAATGTCCAGTAAAATAAGAGCTGGCTGAGGTTCTGAATTAGCCAAATTTATTGCCTGTTGGCCATTTGTCGCCACAATAATATCATAATCAGACTCAAGTAAACTTCCTATTTGCCGGATATTAATTGGTTCATCATCAACCAGAAGTAACTTATTTTTAATAATTTTTTCCATAAAAGAAATTTTAAATTTTATTCCTGATTCGAAGCTTTTATACAGGACTCCAATTGTTTCATAATGGTTTTTGCATGATTAAAATCATATTGCTCAACCGCTGCATGCAATATCTCAAATATTGTTTGGCAATGTCCATTTAATGCCTTATGCAGAACAGGTATTGTATCATCTATTTTAAAGCTATTTTTTAAAATAAGTTTATTAATTTCTTTTATTAACTGAGTCACAAGAACAATATCAAGCTGCTGAATATTTTTTTGATTATACGTCGGTCCTTCTAATACTGAGAGTTCACTACTAATATGATTACATTCTTCCATAAATTGTTTTAGTTCTTCACTATCAGAGCTTATATCAGCATTTTTCTCTAATAATAGTGACATTTTAGCAAGCTTAGATGCCCCCAAATTACCTGAAATTCCTTTAATATTATGTATCAATTGCTTAAATGCCACTAAATCATCTTTATCTATATATCCTGGTAATTTAAAGACATCATCATCAATTCGTTTTTTAAATTTTAATAATAGTTCCCGGTATAACTTCTTATTTCCAACGGTATTAGCCAATCCTTTTTTGATATCAATCGTGTTAAATTCCGGAATATCTATAGCCGCTTTATCAATTACTTTATTTTTTACATTCGTATTGATATGAATTTCTTTCATATCAATATTTTTCCTATGTTCTATCCATTTGAACAATACATCAAACAATATTTTGATATCTATCGGCTTACTCACATAGTCATTCAAGCCAGAAGCTAATAACTTATCCCTATCTCCAATCATCGCCATTGCTGTCATAGCGATAATGGGTAATTTTTCCAATTTTAGCTCTTCACGAATAATTTGCGTTGCCTCAAAACCACCCATTTCCGGCATTTGTATATCCATTAAAACTAAATCATATTGATGAGTTTTAACACATTGAAGCGCCTCAATACCATTAACAGCAGTCGTGATATTGAGTTTCCAGTCACTTAAAATTTCAATAATCAGTGCCCGATTAATATCAATATCCTCTACTAATAGTACTTCAGCACCTGATATTAATTGTATTTGCTTCTCTGTAGGCACCCAAAACTCATCACTGGGCTCTAATGATGTCAGCATTTTATTAGGAAGATGATGCAGGCAATTATAAAGTTTCCCGGTATTAATTGGTTTCAGTAAAACATCATCCACATGAATTTCTTCTTTAACCAATAGTTCTTGAGTTTGTTTATAATAGTGAGGAGAAGTGAGTAAGATAATTTTTAAATAAGAAAAATATTCCATTGAACGTATCTGTTTCATAAAAGTAAAAATATCTTCATTTTCAAAGTAATCATTAAGCAATAAATAATCATATTGACTTTCTTTTTCAGGAGCATCTCCAAGTTGCATAATGGCATCTGTTAATGATCCGACATAATTGCTGGTTATTGACAATTCTCTAAAAAACTCTTTATAGGCAAAACATGCCTGCTTATTTTGGTTAATAATAAGAATTTTTAAATCTGATATAGCCTGAACATTTTTTTCCTCAGACAAGGATGAAAGTTCTGGAATATTAAAAGGTAATATAAAAGAGAAGGTAGATCCCTGACCAAATTGACTCTCAACATGCATATCTCCCCCCATAAGCTTTATCAATTGGTGGCAAATTGATAAACCCAGACCAGTTCCCCCATACTCTCTTGTCGTGGAAATATCTGCCTGTTCAAAAGCTTTAAATAACTTATTAATCTTCGAATGTTCAATACCAATTCCTGTATCACGAATACTAAACCTCAAGCGAATATTTTCCATATCCTGATATGTTGGTTCGATGTATAAACTCACTTCACCTTTTTTTGTAAACTTTATTGCATTAGATAATAAATTATTTAATACCTGAGCCAACCTAAGAGGATCACCTTTTAGTTTTTTAGGAAGATTAGCTGGTATCATCCCCAGTAGTTCAATATTATTGATACTTGCCTTATCTATAAACTGAACCAAACACTGATTTGAAATTTCTTTTAAATCAAAAATTGTTTCTTCAATATCAAGTTTATTCGCCTTAATTTTTGAAAAATCCAAAATATCATTAATAATATTCAGCAAAGACTGAGCTGAGATGAAGATAGTATTCAAATGATTTTTTTGTTTTTCATTTTCTGCAGAGGCTTTTGCCAGTTGAACATATCCGATGATTGCATTTAGGGGGGTACGTATTTCATGACTCATATTGGCAAGAAACTTACTTTTTATACGATTTTCACGTTCTGCCTGCTTTTTCTCTTTTGCTAAAGTCTTGGTATGAGCATAAATTTTTTGTTGAATTGAATCTTGTAAATTATCCAACTGAAGGGCATTATCTTTAAATACATTAGCAGCACGTGCAATATCTCCTAATTCATCATTACGTTCTAATAATGGGATGGTAGTTTTAAAATCATGTTCTGAAATACGCTGTAAAGCTTCAGATAACTCTTCAATAGGCCTGATTGCCCATCTAAGCACAAAGAAAACCAATGAAATATTCAAACAGAGTAAAATAATAATTTCTACAAAATTATTCATGATACGTTGCAATATATATTGAGAAAAACTGTCATAATAAAAGTCTATAGATAGTTTTCCAATAAGACTTGCATCATCCTTTGGCGAGCTTATATCGGCATCAACATAAATTATATTCTCAGCATTAATTACTTGTTTAAATGTAATGGATGCAACTTCACTATTATCGCGATTAAGGATCTGTGCTTGAATAAAACCTGGATCTGCTGATAGGCCTTCAAGAATATTGTTAATCGCTTGTTTATCCTGATTTAAAAGAGGTGTTTTTAGTGCTATAGCCTGGCTATTAACCAGAAGGTGAGCACGTTCAGAAAGAAATTCCAATCTATCCTGATAAGAAATATAGATATTAAAAGAAGATGCCAGTATTTCAATAAAGCTGATAAATAATACCAAATTTATAAAAAGCTTATGTTTATACTTCATACTAAAGATTTAACCTTACATTCAATGTTATTATTTAAAGTTATTATTGCTATCATTTTCTATAGAGAACTGACTTAAAATCATCACCATCCACTCAAACAAGGGGATTAATTGCCGTTGATAGTATAAGCAATATGCGACAAACTCATTCGCATAAACTTGTTCCGGCAAGGGCAATTGAAAATAACATTTCAAACCTTTGTAACGAATTAAGTCCTGGTTTAAAAGTTCTGTAGAATACCCCTTTGGCATTCTTTTTAATTGTTCACCATTAAATATTGCCCCGGCTTTGGATAGTTTTTCAATTATTAACCTTATATCTTTATCCTTATCAGGATGAGCACATTGTTCTCTCCAAGCAGTTTGATATTCCGCAGTAAAATGATTAATACCAACGCCAATCTGAATGTATTCGGGACGAATAGATAAATAAAACCCTGGGCAACGAGTTCGCTTTAATGTCCCCTGCCAGAACAAATAAGATAAATGTGTTTTATAGGGCGTTTTATCTTTACTAAAACGTGCATCTCTTGAAAATCGATAAATAGAACCATTGACCTTGGGGATAATATTAATCCCTGGTGCCAACTCAGCTAAAGATTCACCCATTGCTTCAACTAAATCTCTGGATACTTCTAAGATTTCTCTCTGATAGAAATCATAATGCTGATCAAACCAGAGTTTATTATTATTATATTTAATTTCTTCTAAAAATTTAATCACATCATGACTAAAACCTTTAAATACTGACATTTCAACACCATATCCTGATTATAAGATAAAATCACTCAACCTAATAGGATACAATATATGGCTGCCTACTATGTCTATAAAATTTCACCGACTATTGCTAACTTAGTCAAACCCATGGAACTATTAAACGAATTTGAAAATTATAAAGAAGCTCGCAATTTTGCCAGAGAACAACGCCAAAATCCAGAACATGAGGCAACAGATACATTAAAAGTCATTTTTGCTGATAATCCTCTGGATGCTGAAGAAAAACTCTCTGAAGTGCGTGAACAGCCGATTTTAAGAGAGTGGGAAAAGTAACACATATGGATGAAAATGAATATCGTGCTGTTTATAAACAGATGAATCCAAACCGATGTTATTTTGAAAAGCTTTTATTACTCCGTTACGGACATTGTGATCAGGCTGAAAAATTATTTTTAGCAGAACGTGAAGCCTATGCCTGTCAATCAGAGAATAGTCAGTCACTCTGTCTAAAGCTATTGGAACAATTACGCAGTAATGCCCGCTTTTCCCTACAAATCACTCAGGCCGATGGTCCACTACCACACGCTAAAGAAATTAAAGTACAGGCCGGTGGTTTATTTGGCTTACAACAATTATTAGATAATAAAAATTTAACACAAACCGCTGTGCTTAATGATGAGGATGCTAAATTTGGTGAACAGTCAAAACAACAGGCTCCCATTAAAAATGTTTGTGCTACAGTTGAGCAGGCTATAACAAAATATAATGATTTAAATTCTATTCCTTATAATGAAATTGTTAAGTCCATTATTAATTTCAAACTCCCGGACAGAAAGCGAAGAAAAAAACGCACTTGATTTATCAGGGTTAGTTAGACTAAGGAATAATTATCAAGTCTAACTAATAGCTTTTGTAATGATGGGAATTAAAGGTTCTGGTAATTTAAGCGCACCTGATAATGCAAACTTCTGCCCTGTTTCAGAAACTTTATTCCAGGTACGTAAAATAATGCTAATCCATTTTTCTTCATTATATTCCGGATGCTTATCTACAAAAGCCTGCATATAATATTCAATAAAAACCAGAGCACTGACATCTTCTAACAATTGCGTATCCGGATTACTCTTCAGGGATTTCTTGCCTACTGCCTGTTTTGCACGATCAATATCTGTTTTAGAATAATCTGCTGTTTGCATAAGTGTAGCCAGAGTATCAGCATGAAATTGATATAAGTTGGTACGCCATTGATGGTATCCTTTCTTATTCATGGGGTAGGCATTTCGTGGGGATTGCCAACGTTGGATATGCTGGGCCTGAATAGCCAGCTTCATAACATCATCGGCATCAGGTGAATAGCGTTCGAGCATATCAGCCATTCTATAAGTATATAAAAGCTCCTTAGGCCAGGACTTTTCACCATCACTTTCCTGATTAGGATCTTCACTATTTGCAGACTTAATCAACTCAACAACTTGTTCAAACATACTATTACTCATACTTAAATCCTATTGTCTTAAAATAACATAGTAAAAAGATAGGGTTTAAATATTTTTTTTCAAGTAATCTTAGCCATGCATGGCCAGTGTATGACAGAAACATTAAATTCTTGTAATAATATTTTTATTTGAAATCTATAGTAAACATACTAGACTAGAATACAAGAGCCTTCAGCCAAACATTAATTTGGCCACCATCATTTGTAGTAACATTAAATTTCTACAAAATGATGGTGGATAAATTTTGTTACTTAGAGAGTTCATAAAAAGTTTTTTTGACAGGAGCATGGATATGCGTCAAACATTTATCTTGTATTCTATTATAATTCTATTAGTCATAGCCATCCTTGCTAATTTCTGGCCATTATTCCTTTGGACTTACATTTTAATAACGCCATTAGTATTGCTTGGTTTTTATGATATGTCTCAAACAAAACATTCATTATGGAGAAATTATCCCTTGATGGCGCGGTGGCGCTGGATTATGGAAGCTTTACGTGGCCCGATGCATCAATATTTTGTCGAGCCTGAAACAGGAGGTGAACCTACCAACCGAATGTTTCGCTCATTAGTTTATCAACGTGCAAAAAAACAACTGGATACTCTACCACTGGGTACAAAAATCGATGTTTATCGAGTGGGTTATGAGTGGATGGATCATTCCCTGTCAGCATTAAATGAAACGTCTATAGAACGTGACCTTCGAGTTAAAATCGGTGGTAAAGACTGCCAAAAACCTTATCTTTCCAGTATCCTCAATATTTCTGCCATGAGCTTTGGTGCACTCAGTGGGAATGCTATTTTAGCACTTAATGGTGGTGCTAAAATTGATAATTTTGCACATAATACAGGTGAAGGCTCTATTAGCCCCTATCATCTTCAGCCTGGGGGTGATTTAATCTGGCAGATCGGTACTGGGTATTTTGGCTGCAGATCTAAAGAAGGCCTGTTTTCAGATGATTTGTTTAAACAAAATGCATTGCTTGATAATGTAAAAATGATTGAAATCAAATTATCACAAGGTGCCAAACCTGGTCATGGAGGCATCTTACCCGCCTCAAAAAACACCCCGGAAATTGCTAAAATAAGAAATACTGAAGCCTATACACAAGTTGACTCACCACCTACCCATAGTGCCTTTTCAAATCCACTTGAAATGATGCTGTTTATTAAAAAATTACGTGACTTATCAGCAGGAAAACCCATTGGTTTTAAACTATGCCTGGGCAGACGTAGTGAGTTTGTGGCCATTTGTAAAGCCATGTTAAAAACAGGAATAAAACCTGATTTTATTACTATTGATGGTGGTGAAGGTGGTACCGGAGCTGCACCTTTAGAGTACTCTAATTCAGTAGGAGTACCCTTAAGAGATGCCTTAGCCTTTGTGGTGGATTGTTTAATGGGCTTTAAGCTGAAAAAAGAGATTAAAGTAATTGCCAGTGGAAAAGTTATCTCTGGATTTCATATTATTAAAAATCTTTCTTTGGGAGCTGATATATGTAATAGCGCTCGAGGAATGATGTTGGCCTTAGGTTGTATTCAATCTTTTGAATGCAATAAAAATAAATGTCCCACTGGTATAACGACTCAAAACCATAAATTCACCAGGGGATTGGTGGTGAAAGATAAAAAGTACAGAGTGGCTAATTATCACCATGAAACGATTCAAAGTGTCCGTGAACTTCTAGCCGCAGCGGGGTTAAATCAAACAAAATCATTAAACCGCTCACATATTCATCGCCGTGTCAGCGCCACTCAAACTTTACGCTACGATCAAGTGTTTCCATATTTAATCACAGGCAGCTTACTTCAAGCACCCTATCCAGAGAGTTTTGAGCAAGAAATGCAGGAAGCCAATGCGGATAGTTTTAATGCCAAGCATTGCTTTGCAAATGTGGATGGTGAAAGTATTTGTATTACATAAGCTTATATTTAAGAAAAATAAAAAGGCATTACCGTGAAAGCATCAGACTTATTAGTAAAAGCATTAGAAAATGAACAGGTTGAATATATTTTTGGTATACCGGGAGAAGAAAATCTCGACTTTCTTGATTCTTTAAAAGGCTCATCGATCAAGCTCATACTCACTCGTCATGAACAAGGTGCTGGTTTTATGGCCTCTACCTACGGCAGGTTGACTGGCAAACCCGGAGTTTGTTTATCCACCCTAGGACCTGGTGCAACTAATTTTGTCACACCAGCAGCTTATGCCCAATTAGGCGGTATGCCAATGATGATGATCACTGGGCAAAAGCCTATTAATAAAAGTAAGCAGGGGTTATTTCAAATAGTTGATATAGTACAGATGATGAAACCCATCACCAAATATACTCGACAAATTGTCAATGCCAATCATATCCCGTCTTCTATAAGAGAAGCTTTTCGTATAGCAATGGAGGAAAGGCCCGGTGCAGTACATATTGAATTGCCTGAAGATGTTGCAGCAGAAGAAGTTAAACAAAGACTTTTTGATGTCATCCATTACAAACGGCCTGATGCCGATGAACTGGCCATTCAAAAAGCAGCAAAAATGATTGAATCTGCAAAAATGCCACTATTATTAATTGGTGCGGGTGCTAATCGAAAACAAACTCATGAAGCTCTCTCCTACTTTATTGAAACCACTGGAATTAGATTTTTCAGCACCCAAATGGGCAAAGGTGTTGTAGATGAAAGGCATCCACAATTTTTAGGGACTGCTGCTTTATCAGATCATGATTTTCTACATTGTGCTATTAATAGAGCTGATCTGATTATTAATGTGGGACATGATATTATGGAAAAACCACCGTTTCTTATGGAAGAAGGTGGCAAGCAGGTTGTTCATGTTAATTTTTTCCCCAATCAGGTAGATGATGTTTATTTCCCACAACTTAATGTTGTCGGTGATATCTCAACTTCAGTAAGGCGTATTGCTGATAAGGTTGAAGACAATAGCAACTGGGATCTCAGTTATTTTAATAAAATAAAGCAAGAAGTAGATATTAACCTCTCTAAGTATTCTACAGATAATCGTTTCCCTGTTTTACCACAAAGAGTGGTTAGTATTATTCGTCAACAATTACCAGATGATGGTATTGTGACTTTGGATAATGGCGTTTATAAGATCTGGTTTGCCCGTAACTATCCCTGCTACCAGCCCAACACTCTATTATTAGACAATGCTCTTGCGACTATGGGAGCAGGCCTGCCTTCAGCCATTGCAGCAAAATTAATCAATCCAGATAAGAAAGTCATTGCTGTTTGCGGTGACGGTGGCTTTATGATGAATTCTCAGGAAATGGAAACGGCAATTAGATTAAATTTAAATCTAATTGTGATTATTCTCAATGATAATGCATTTGGCATGATAAAATGGAAACAGCAAGGTCTTGGATTTGATAATTATGGCCTGGATTATAATAATCCTGATTTTGTAAAATATGCACAAAGCTATGGTGCTAATGGATATAGACCCGAAAGCTGTGAACAGTTTTGCAATATTTTAGAAACTTGTCTGCAAACTGAGGGCGTTCACCTAATTGATCTAGCTGTGGATTACTCATTAAATCACTCAATTTTGAATGTAAAGCTTAAAGAAAAAACCTGTATTTTATAAAATATGCTTAGTTATTAAATGGCAGAAAAATATTCCTAATTTATAAATAGGTATTTCCCCAATTGTAAGTACTGATTTAATTTTATATGATTAACAAATACAGGTTCACAAATATAAGAGTATCACTTTCGGCCCTACCTATGATGAAAAACTGTAATAATTTAAACGAATTAAATTTGAACGCTTATCAAAACGTTCTTCACCTCAAACTATTAATTATGTGATTAGAGGAATTTTGTATTATTCCTGTGTGCTTAGGAATAAGCTGAGAAAATCAGAATAAAATTTAAGCATCCTTCCCCATTATCACTTACAAGAAGTTTAATTATTTTTACTATGGCTAGAAATTTTCATAGGTTCTGCTATTATTTATATAAAAAGTATTAATTACATCTTATAGGGAATAATAAAGTGGATATAGACAGCGCAGCAGTAAGATTTCATAACAAAGCTATTACAGAAGCAATTATTGAAGCATCACCAAATGGAAATGGTTGGCGCATATTATTTCACAAAGTTGATGGTGATATGATTGCTTTGACTGATAATAGTGGCATGGAAAAACTTTATCATACACTTGACCATGCTACTGAACTACTTCAATCGGCTGGTATTAAAACAATTAGAGTAGAAGAACATTTTTAAAACCTAATTACCTTCGTCACTTTCTCACCCATGCGGTTTACAGAGTAGTTAGTTCATCATAGCTTTGTCACAGAATTACAGGTCATAGCTCCGTTCCCAAAAGATGACAGAATATCAGCCCGTTCTTAAACACCAAACTTAACTATAACTCTCATTAACTTAAAAACTGTGTAATAATCATTAAATAAGTTATTAAGTGAGGAATAAAATGAACTCTAATACACAGGAA
The DNA here is from genome assembly GCA_015222495.1 of Pseudomonadota bacterium. Lineage (GTDB taxonomy): Bacteria > Pseudomonadota > Gammaproteobacteria > GRL18 > GRL18 > GRL18. The sequence goes on along the minus strand of JADFVK010000027.1, from coordinate 23,590 downwards.
GCAAGAAACATCACTGATATGGTTGAAGATACTCTGTTTCAATTTGAATGTGCAGTGAAATCACAAGCGGAGCAAAACCTTCAAGTTAGTCGTAGAGCTTCTTATATGATCAGTTTTGGAGTCGTTGCAATCATTTTGCTTTCTATCAGTGTCATATTTCTTGCATGGTCACAAAAGAATGACATGAGTAAAATGAATGAATATATGGAAGAGATGACAAAAAATATTTCTGTCATGAGTGATGCAGTTGTAAAAATGCAAATCAGTATGAGTAAAGTTGAAGGGGGAATTCATGGGTTCTCTAATCATGCCCAGTCTATCAGCCACTCGTTAAAGCAAAAGGAAAATCTGGCAGGAACACTCTTAAATATTTCTGATACTATTCATCTTCTACAATCTGATGCTCATGGGTTTGATAAAAGTATAGGAGATGTTAATTATAATCTTAATAATATAAATAAACAGATGAAAAACCTTAATAAGAAGTTAAGCATCATGGTGCAAGATGTTAATCGTATGCCTTCACCCACAAGAATGTTTCCATTTTAGAGTTTTGACAGCGTTCATGACCTGCGGACTAAACTGCTCCACTAGTATTTTTTTAGATGCTAATCAATATGACTTCGCTTATATTTAGTTTATTTATGAATATTGTTATATTATAGTTCGAACCCTCATATTTTTTTAGTGGTGAATAACTTATGGAATATAAAGATTACTATCAGCTTCTTGATGTGAAAAAAGATGCAACGCAAAAAGAAGTTAAGCGTGCTTATCGAAAGTTGGCCAGAAAATATCATCCCGATGTCAGTAGTGAACCCAATGCAGAAACTAAGTTTAAAGAAATGGGTGAAGCTTATGAAGTATTAAAAGATCCTGAAAAACGTGCTGCTTATGATCAATTAGGAGCCAATTATAAAGCAGGGCAAAATTTTACTCCTCCTCCTGACTGGGATGCTGGTTTTGAATTCAGTGGCGGTGGTTTCACTAATGAAAACACCTCTCAATTCAGTGATTTTTTTGAAAACCTATTTGGACAGCAATTTGAGCCAGACAATCCTCAGCAAAGAGGCTCGAATTTTTATAACCAGGGAGGGACACCCAGTCAGGATCATCATGCAAAAGTGTTGATTGATTTAGAAGACAGTTATCAAGGAACGAATCGTTCCATTATATTACGTGTGCCGGAAGTTGATCCACAAGGTCATGTTATTACCAAAAACAAAACACTGAATGTACGCATACCCAAGGGCGTTCATCAGGGCCAGAAAATTCGCCTTACAGGTCAGGGCTCTATCAGTCCAAGTGGAGGCAAACCAGGTGATCTCTATCTGGAAATTGAATTTAATTCACATTCACTCTATAAGGTAGAAGGAAGTGATGTTTATCTGGAGCTGCCTATTACACCCTGGGAAGCGATTCTGGGGGCAAAGATAAAAGTCCCGATACCTGCTGGTCATATTGATTTAACAATACCCTCTGATTCAAAATCCGGGCGTAAGCTGCGTTTAAAAGATCGGGGTATTCCAGGTAAAATCCCCGGTGATTTATATGTTGTACTTAGAATTGCCCTGCCTCCAGGGGACACAGAACACGCCAAAGCATTCTATCAAAAAATGGAGCAAGAACTTGCCTTTAATCCACGTGAAAAAATGGGAGTATGATCAATGACAACACAAATAATTGAGACGGTTGTTTATGATGAACAATTGACTTTAACTCTGGTCGAATTAAGTAAGGCTTGTCATGTACATGCTGAATGGATTTTAGAACTGGTTGATGAAGGTATTATTGAACCATTAAAAAAGGATACAATCCATTATCATTTCTCTTCCCCTTGTCTGAAACAGGCTCTGGCAGTAAAACATCTGCAACGGGATCTCGGAATTAATCTGTCAGGTGCTGCTCTGGTACTTGATTTAAAAAAAGAAATTGATAAACTCCAGACACAAATTCAGATTTTAAATTGTGAACAAAATAGATAATCTCTCAAGAGCCTTCAGCCAACATAAATTTAGCCACCATCATTTATAGTAACGTTATATTTCTATAAAATGATGGTGGATAAATTTTTGTTACTTAGGAGTGCCCACAGCCAAAAAAATTGGCACGAATGATTTTAAGTAATATAAAAATAGCTTTAAATTATTTGTGCTAATTTTTTGTTACTCAAGAGATAACCGTACCATCATGTTAATTGTACCGATTGTTCAGAAATTTATTGGTTTAGTCAGATTACTCTTGTTCTTCAACCTAGAAAATAGATCAGTTTTGTATAAATGGATGATCAAACAGGTGGTGGAGCTATCACTTCTCTTTGTCCATTGGATTGCACGGAACTTACCACCCCTGCTAACTCCATGTCTTCCACCATCCTTGCGGCACGGTTATAACCTACCTTCAGACGACGTTGCAAGCCGGAAATTGAGGCTCTGCGGGATTCAGTGACAATCGCAACAGCCTGATCATAAAGTGGATCGGTTTCACTTTGCGGATCAGCATCGCCGGGTATGACGCCACCGGTTGTTACACCCTCCCCTGACAAAATCTCATCAATATACTCAGCCTTGCCGCGACTTTTTAAATCATTAACAACCGCGTGAACTTCCTCATCAGAAACGAAGGCTCCATGAATACGTTGTGGATAGCCCATTCCAGGAGGTAAAAATAACATATCACCATGTCCCAATAAGTTTTCTGCACCCATTTGATCCAGAATCGTTCTGGAATCAATTTTAGATGAAACCTGGAAAGCAATACGAGTGGGTACGTTGGCTTTAATTAAACCAGTGATAACATCAACTGAGGGGCGCTGTGTGGCAATAATAAGATGTAGGCCTGCAGCCCGAGCTTTTTGTGCTAAGCGAGCAATCAGTTCTTCCACTTTTTTGCCCACAATCATCATCATATCTGCAAATTCATCAATAACAATGACAATAAATGGCAGGGTTTCAAGCTCCTGCGCTTCTTGTTCAGGTGCTAATGGGTTCGCTGTAAATAATGGATCCTTAATAGGATCACCTGCATCAATAGCGGCTTCAATTTTTTTGTTATATCCAGCCAGATTACGAACCCCCATGGCCGCCATTAATTTATAACGACGTTCCATTTCAGCCACACACCAACGCAAGGCATTAGCAGCCTCTTTCATATCGGTTACAACCGGAGCTAATAAATGTGGGATATCCTCATAGATGGATAATTCCAGCATTTTTGGATCCACCATAATTAAACGTAATTGATCTGGAGATAATTGAAAAATCATACTGAGGATCATAGAGTTCACCCCTACCGACTTACCCGATCCTGTGGTTCCCGCTACTAATAAATGCGGCATTTTGGCCAAATCAGCCACCACCGGGTGACCGGCAATATCATGACCCAGCCCAAGAGGAATACTGGCCTTAGTATCAGAAAATTCTTTAGAGCCTAAAACATCACTGAAATATACAATTTCCTTGTGTTCATTGGGAATTTCAATCCCTACGGTTGATTTACCCGCAATGACTTCCACCACACGAATGCTCACCACCAACATGGCACGCGCCAGATCTTTGGAAAGATTAGTCACCTGACTTACTTTTACCCCTGGGGCTAATTGTAATTCAAAACGGGTAATAACCGGCCCCTGGCTCACAGATTCAACCTTGACCTGAATATTATAATCCGCCAGTTTTTCTTCAATGAGTCTTGATGTTTGCTGCAGAGATTCCGGTGAAGTGACATGAGTCGAGGGCTGCGCTTCATCTAATAAGGACAGAGAGGGCAAACCGTCAATGGCATCATGATGAAATAATTTTGTTTGTTTGTCTGCATTGACACGCTTACTTTTTTCACTGCCGCTAAATCGTGGTTCTATTCTTAGTGGGGCATCTGATAGTTCAGATTCTTTAGTTATCGATTTTTTAATTTTAGGTAAAATGTTCTTAGACTGCACATCATGTACAGGAAAAGTTAATGCCGATAACTTCAACTTTTCTTTTTCTGCATTTTTTCTGGCCACATTATCACGCCATTGATACCAGCGATCAATTAACCATTGATTAAACTCTAGTGTGATACCGCCAAGGCTATCCATTAACCATAACCAGGACAAACCGGTGAATAGCGTAATACCTATAAGAAAAAGAGTTAAGGATAATAAAGTGGCACCCACGAAACTAAACAATGGTTGTAATTGTTCCGACATGACCTGACCCAAAATGCCACCTGAATTAAGCGGAAAAATGACTGAAGGATCGGTGAAGTGCATAGTAGATAAAGCGGTCCCCATAATCACCGCCATAATAAAACCCAGACTGCGTAATGCAAAGTGCCAGGCATTAAACACATCTGTCTCATTTCTACCCTGATAAATTAGCCAACCGCTATAAAAAATCATTGCCGGGAAAAGAAAGCCCAAATAGCCAAATAAATAGAGAAAAAGATCTGAGAACCATGCTCCAAACTTCCCGCTGATATTGTGTAACCTTACAGGATCGACAGATTCAGCAATGCTGTGTGACCAACCGGGGTCTTGTGGGGAATAGGTAAAAAGTGCAATAAACAAATACAAACTTATTGCGATAAACATAAAGAAAGCACTTTCCTTAAGGCCTCTGATGACCTTTGCTGAAAGTGGTTTCTTATCTGATTTATCCTTTGAACTCTTCTTAGAAGTTCTTTTAGGAGGAAGTTTTTTCTTTTTTGCTGCTGTTGCCAAAATAATAAGTCTTTATGCTAGGAAATAAATAATTGCTATATTTTAAATCACAATCAATTATTTCTCCACTATCATTATAATAGCTTGTATTTTTATATATCACTCCCAATTAATTAGCTATAATGCAACTAAATCTACTTCCCCATTATTGGAGCAATATATGAGCGATACTAAACATTGTAAATTATTAATTCTTGGTTCCGGACCTGCTGGCTATACTGCTGCTGTTTATGCATCCAGAGCTAATTTGGAACCGGTAATGATTACTGGCATGGAACAAGGTGGTCAGTTAATGACTACCACAGAAGTGGATAACTGGCCTGGTGATGTGGAAGGTTTACAGGGACCTGACTTAATGGAAAGAATGCGCAAACATGCAGAACGTTTTAATACTGAGATTATTTTTGACTATATCAATGAAGTAGATTTAAAAACCAGACCGTTCAAACTCAGTGGAGATTCCGGCAGCTATACCTGTGATTCTCTTATTATTGCTACAGGTGCCTCTGCTCGTTATCTGGGTATTGAATCAGAAGAAGCCTTTAAAGGTCGCGGTGTTTCAGGCTGTGCAACCTGTGATGGATTTTTCTATAAAAACCAGAAAGTTGTTGTGGTTGGTGGTGGAAATACAGCTGTTGAAGAAGCTCTTTATTTATCTAATATCGCTTCAGAAGTCACTATTGTTCATCGTCGTGAAAAATTCAGCTCTGAAAAAATACTTGCCGATAAGCTCATAGAAAAATCAAAAACAGGTAATATCAATATTGAATGGAATGCTTCTATTGATGAAGTATTAGGCGATAAAGCCGGTGTTACTGGCGTGCGTTTAAAAAATACTCAGGATGGCAGTACTAAAGAGTTAGATACTATGGGTGTTTTTATTGCTATTGGTCATAAGCCCAATACAGATATGTTTGTCGATCAACTGGATATGGCCCATGGCTATTTGAAAACTCAGAAAGGGGCTGAGGGAAATGCAACAATGACCAGTATTGAAGGCGTCTTTGCAGCCGGCGATGTTGCAGATCATATCTATCGTCAGGCAATTACATCTGCAGGTACCGGATGTATGGCAGCTCTGGATGCAGAACGCTACCTTGATGATCTGGAAAATTTATAATTCTGTAAATTATCCGTAGAAAAAAACTATAAAGTTTATCTGAAATCAGTTATTATTCATACACTTTCAACACAATATCAGTTTCCACACGTTCTTAGAAACTTTTAAATTAAGTGTTTGAATAATAAATAAGCAGAAAAGCAATCCAAAAACTAACCAGAGTCATACTACATTGAATAAATCTATCACTAAAAAATTATCCGTACTAGGCTATGCCGTTTCCTGTAGCTTCTTAATGGCAAGTTCCTCTTATGCTGAAAACTTACTTCAGATTTATACCATGGCCTATGAGACAGATCCTGTTCTAAAACAAGTTGTTTCTGATAGACAGTCTATTGGTGAGGGTGAAGTACAGGCTTTCGCAAGATTCTTACCACAAGTGGATGCTTATGCTGAAACGGTTGCTGTAAACAATGATGCGGCAGGCAGACCCAGTAATTCCTACAATAGACATAATTATAGTTTTGACCTGAATCAAAGTATTTTTGACAATCGAAATTATGTCAATTATAGAATTGCTAATCTTAATATCAGTCAGGCGGATGCCAATCTCAGTGCAGCACAGCAGGATTTAATTATTCGTACGGCTAATGCCTACTTCGGCGTACTATCTGCAATTGATACCGTCGGCTTTTCAAAGGCAGAACGTAAGGCAATTTCACGTCAATTAGATCAGGCTAAACGGCGCTACGAAGTCGGTATTATTGCTATCACTGATGTACATGAAGCACAGGCCGGTTATGACAGTGCCAATGCGAGTGTCATTTCTGCAGAAAATGAGTTATTAATTGCCAAAGAAAATTTACGTGAACTGACGGGTCAATATATTGATGAAGTGACCATGTTAGCTGAAAAAATCCCACTTGACCCACCAGCACCAGCTAAGATTCAGCATTGGGTGGATCAGGCATTAGTCGGCAACTACACCCTGCTGGCAGTAACAGATCAGGCAGCCGCACAAAAGGAGAACATTGAATTACGACGTTCCGATCATTACCCTACATTAGGTTTAACAGCCTCTTATGGCTATGGAAAAAGCAATTCAAGTAATGATTTTAACCAAATCTCGCCTCAATCTCATGACCGCAGTATTGGGGTCAATATATCAATACCTATTTACGAAGGTAATGCTATTGTATCGAGAACCCGTCAGGCGCAATATGATTATCAAACCAGTATGGATCGCCATGATGAGATTAGAAACTCTACTGTAAAAAATACCCGTAGCAGTTACTTAAATGTCATCTCAGAAGTGAGTCGTGTTAAAGCTTTAAAACAGGCGGTTGTTTCCAATATTAGTGCATTAAAAGCCACGGAAGCCGGTTTTGAAGTGGGTACCCGTACCATTGTTGATGTACTTAATGTACAAAGTGAACTTTATCGTGCCAAACAGGAATATTCTAATTCCCGTTATATCTATATTTTAAATACCTTAAGACTAAAAGAAGCTTCTGGAGAATTAGCCAGAATTGACTTAGAAACAGTCAATGGCTGGTTAATGAAATAAATAGTTAAGAAGTATTTTAAAAACCCATCACTCCGTATCCTGCCGTGATATTGTCATTCCCGATAAAAAATTCGGGGATGACAATATAGTTAATCAACCCAGACCCGGGCATTTCTAAACATTCTAATCCAGGCGGCATCTTCAGTCACATGATCTGATTGCCAGGCATTTTGTATAGAACGAAATACCCGCTCAGGATGCGGCATCATAATTGTAAAACGTCCATCTTCACTACTTAAACCAGTAATACCCAACTCAGAACCATTAGGATTATAAGGATAGTTTTCAGTAGCTAGCCCTTCATTATTGACATAACGTAAAGCCACCAAGCCTGATTGTAATACTTCTGTGGCTGAGTTTGCTGGATTAAATTCTGTTCTTCCCTCACCATGAGCCACTGCTATAGGTATTCTGGAGCCTTCCATACCTTTAAAAAATAGTGAAGATGATGGTAATACTTCCACCATAACAGTACGAGCCTCAAACTGATCAGATTCATTTTTGACAAAATGAGGCCAATGTGAAGTGCCGGGTATCAACTCATGTAAATTAGACATCATCTGACAACCATTACAAACACCTAAGCCAAAAGTGTCCTCTCGAGAAAAGAACTTCTGAAACTGATCTCTAGCCTGTTGATTAAATAAAATAGATTTTGCCCAGCCTTCCCCGGCACCAAGAACATCGCCATAAGAAAATCCACCACAGGCAACCATACCTTTCATTTTTTCCAAAGAAACACGACCGGATATAATATCTGACATGTGTACATCCTGTGTCACAAAACCGGCCCGTTCAAAAGCTGCAGCCATTTCAACATGCCCATTAACACCCTGCTCTCGAAGCACTGCCATAATTGGCTTCACACCTGTACTAATATACGGCGCACTGATATCATTATTTACATCAAAAGATAATTCATTATGCAGACCTGAGTTTTCCTGATCTAAAATCGTATCATATTCCTGTTGTGCACACTTGGGATTATCTCTTAGTTTTTGCATCTGATGAGATGTTTCAGACCAGGAGCGATGCAAATCAATACGTGATTTATCAATAATAATATTATCAGACAGAGAAAATTGTATTGCCTGAGACTTTTGCGGAACCCCAACTACATGTGTAATGGCATATAGGTCCATAGACTTAATGATTTCAAACACTGCATCATGATCTGCTTTTCTGATTTGAATAACAGCACCTAATTCTTCATTAAATAAAACTTCAGCTATTTGATTTTTATCATGACAAAGTTTATCCAGTTGAATATTTAAACCACAATGTCCTGCAAAGGCCATTTCAACCAAACTTGTAAATAAACCACCATCAGAACGGTCATGATAGGATAAAATTTTATTTTGACTATTCAATGTTTGTATGAAATTAAAAAATGATTTAAAAGTTTTAGTATCATCCAAATCTGGACAAGTACAACCTATTTGTTTATAAACCTGAGCCAGAGCAGAACCACCCAGGCGGTTTTTACCAGCGCCTAAATCAATTAACAGAAGTTCTGTTTCACCTTGATTCATTCTAATTTCAGGTGTCAGAGTCAGACGTACATCTTCTACTCTAGCAAATGCTGACAAGATAAGAGACAAAGGAGCAGTCACAGACTTATCTACGCCATTATCATTCCAGACTGATTTCATCGACATTGAATCTTTACCCACCGGAATAGTAATACCTAATTCAGGACAAAGTTCCATGCCAATAGTTTGCACAGCATCGTATAGTCCTGCATCTTCACCATCATGGCCTGCTGGTGCCATCCAGTTAGCTGAAAAAACAATATCAGACAAGTGTTTAATATTAGCCGCGGCAATATTTGTCAAAGCTTCTCCAACTGCCATCCTTGCCGAAGCTGCCTGATCGATAAGAGCAATAGGAGTGCGCTCACCAATAGACATTGCCTCACCAGTATTTTCCTGAAAACCACTACAGCTTACAGCAACATCAGCTACAGGTATTTGCCAGGGGCCTACCATTTGTTCCTGTACCACCTGCCCGGTCACTGAACGATCACCAATAGTGACTAAAAAGGTTTTATCAGCCACACTTGGCAGATGTAAAACTCGTTCTATTGCTTCATTAAGATCAATATTACTGATATTAAATTCATTTTGTTCAATATTAATATGCTCAACATCACGCGACATTTTAGGTGGCTTGCCTAATAGTACTTCAAGAGGCATCTCAATAGGCGTATTATCAAAATACTCATCTGTCAGTTTTAAGTGTTGCTCCTTGGTGGCCTCACCAATAATGGCATAAGGGGCTCGCTCTCGTTGACAAAGCTTTTCAAATTGTTCTATTTTATCAACACCTACTGCAATCACATAACGTTCCTGTGATTCATTACTCCAGATTTCCATGGGTGACATACCATATTCATCATTTGGCACTTTTCTTAATTCAAAAACAGCACCCTTTCCGGCATCATTAACTAATTCAGGTAAGGCATTAGAAATCCCCCCGGCTCCCACATCATGAATAGACAGAATTGGATTTTGACTACCCAATTGCCAGCAACGATCAATCACTTCCTGACAGCGACGCTCCATTTCCGGATTACCCCGCTGTACTGAAGCAAAGTCAAGATCTTCACAACTACTACCTGAATTCATCGAAGATGCAGCACCACCACCCAGACCGATTAACATTGCCGGCCCACCTAAAACAACAATCTTTGAGCCGGATGGAATTTCACCTTTAAGCACATGTTCCGCTTTAATATTACCCAAACCACCCGCCAGCATAATAGGCTTATGATAACCTCGAACTTCCTGAGTATCTGCACCAGTTTTTACTTTTTCTTCAAAAGTTCTAAAATAACCACAAATATTAGGACGACCAAATTCATTATTAAATGCCGCAGCACCAATAGGTGCCTCCAGCATAATATCTAATGCTGAAACAATCCGATCCGGTTTACCATAATCTGTCTCCCAGGGCTGCATAGATTCTGCAATTTTTAAATTTGAAACTGAATAACCACACAAACCTACCTTTGGTTTAGAACCCTGTCCGGTCGCTCCTTCATCTCGAATCTCACCACCAGAACCTGTCGCTGCACCGGGAAAGGGAGAAATTGCCGTAGGATGATTATGTGTTTCAACCTTCATTAATATATGGCTATCTTCCTGAGTATAGGTATATTGTGCAGTTACACTATCAGGGTAGAAACGCTGAATATTAAAACCACGCATCACCGCACAATTATCACTATAGGCAGATAAAATACCCTTAGAGTTTTCCTGGTAGGTATTTCTAATCATGGAAAAAAGTGATTTTTCTTTCTTTTCACCATCTATTGTCCAGTCTGCATTAAAAATTTTATGCCGACAATGTTCTGAATTAGCCTGTGCAAACATCATTAGTTCAACATCACTGGGGTTACGTTCTAAGTTTTTAAAACTTTCCACCAGATAGTCAATTTCATCATCTGCAAGCGCTAATCCTAATTCTGAATTAGCATTAATTAAGGCTGATTTTCCCTGCTCTAAAATCTCAATTGATTTATAGGGCTTGGGAGTATGTGCATCAAATAATGCATGAGCTTGATCTAACTCTGATAAACACACTTCAACCATGCGATCATGGAGTTGTGACTGCAGTTGTTGTTTTTGCTGGTCACTGATGCTACAACCTTTAGCTAAGGCAATACGATATAAAATACCACGTTCTATACGTGTGATTTTCTCAAGCCCGCAATTATGTGCAATATCTGTTGCTTTACTAGCCCATGGTGAAATAGTACCAATGCGTGGAATGACTAGAATTTCTAAAATTTCATTATCAGCAGTACTCAATTTGTTCAGAGAAGAATGCTCCCCATAAATTAAAATACGCTCCAATACCAACTCAACTGACTGACTGATTACTTCTTCTGATTCAATAAAATGAATATATTGGCTTGTGACAGCTTTAATATCAGGCATTGTTGCCTGTAATTGACGTAAAAGTTTTTCAATTCGGAAAGTGGATAAAGCGGATTTACCATGCAGAATTAGCATTAATTTGTCTCTCTCATAAAAGAATGGGTAATCACACATTTTAACAAATAGTTAAGATAGTGACTATTTAAAATTTGATAAAAAAAGTAAAATAGATAAGTCTATTTTAAAGCAATATTTTATATTTGGGATAATTCACTTTTATATGACTAATAAAGAAAAAATTTCTAATAGCAATTTTCCAGCTGCTTCTTTTTTAAGTTTACTGGGCTGTTGGCTTTATGATGCAATGCTTTTGTGTGCTGTATGGTTATTGGCAGGCATTGTATATATGATACCTGCCCAAATGATAGTTCAGGTGGACTCCAGTCAAAAGGAGAATCTCAGCAGTAGTGAATTTACAGGCCCTGTCTTTTACACTTATATGTTTATCTTCAGCTGGTTCTTTTTTGCCTGGTTCTGGACTCATGGTGGTCAGACTTTAGGCTTACGCAGCTGGTCACTCAGATTGCAAACCACACAGGGAAATGCAATCAACTGGACACGTTCTTTATTACGCTTTTTAATTGCCGGTACACCATGGATAATTTCATTATTTATCTATTCTAAACTTTTAAAAACTCCTTATAATGATTCACCCTATATCTATGCTGTATTTCTAATCGGATTTTCAGGACTTTTATGGGTTCTAGTGGATAAAAAAAAGAGAAGCTTACAAGATATATTTTCTGATACCTGTATCGTTAAAATTCCCAGGCCAAAGAACCAAAAGAAACAAAAGCTCTATTGAAGCTTAAATTCTTTCCTTAACTCTGCCATTTTTTTATCAGCTTGTTTTTTCTCACTGGAGGATAATTCTGCACCCATTTGCTTGATAGAATCTGTTGCAGGACCATAGCCATTACTTTGTGAAATTTTCAACCAGGCATAGGCTTCAACTAGATCTGCATCAATACCAATTCCACTTGCCAGCATGATGGCAAGGTTATATTGAGCCTGACTATAATTATTCTCAGCAGATTTACGAAACCATTTTAATGCTTGTGCATTATCTTCCATAACACCCTTACCATCATAATATAAAGTAGCCAGGGTAAATTGTGCACTGCGATCATTCTTTTTTGCTAAATTTTCACAAACATTGGCTGCACCATAAAAATCTTTTTCTTCAACCAGGTCAATACATTTATTTGCCATAACAGTTTGAACAAATAAAGATTGCATGGTGATAGCACCCAATACTAAAACTATTGATTTCAACTTCGTATTCATTTTTTCCTTTTATATCTCTTATATACTTTGTATCACACAAAATAAATCTGTCTAGGAGCTTGTCCGAGAATGGACAAGCTCCTATGTACTTACTAAATCTTCAAATTCATCCTGTCTTCTTTTTTTCAACGAATTAAACCAACCCATTTGATATAAAAATAAAACAAGAAATAATACCATAAAAATGAAATGCACCCACCAAAGACCAATATAGGGCTCCACCTTTCCTTTTTTCATCCAATTTAATGCTACTAGTAGTAAATTAGAATAAACAACATAAAGTAAAATAGCAATGGCCATCTTTCCATAACGTCCTTGCCTTGGTCTACTTTTACTTAAAGGAACTGCTAACATGGCAAGAATAATCATCATTAAAACCTGAGAAATACGCCATTGTAACTCTGCTTTATGTTTCAGATTATCTGAACTTAAAAGAATATCTAATGAAAGAGCCTTGCGTTCAAAAGAAATTTTGCCAATAGCTTTTCCTTCTAATAATACGCCATAATCTTTGAAGCGAACATGTCTATAATCAAGGGACCCCGGGCTACCATCATAGCGATGACCTTCATTAAAAACAATATAACGACTACCATTACGTGGATCTATAATAAAACTGGCATTTTTAGAAGCTAATACGCTACTTCTATCATTCTTGTTTTTATCATTATTATCGATATAAAGAAAGACATTGTCCAAATGAGATTTATCTGAAAAAGATTCGGCATAAAGTACACGACTTGCATCACTTGAAAAGTTAAACTGTCCTGCTTCAATAAATTCCATAACAGCCTTAGCCTGATATTCTTCTTGTGCAATTTGAATATTTGAACTGGCCCAGGGAGCAATTATCAATGCCAGTCCCATTTCAAAAAAAATAAAACTCACAACAATAATCATAACTGATTTTAAAAGACTAACAGGGCCAACACCGCAGGAAGATAAGGCAATCATTTCACTGTCTTTATAAAGACGGCTAATGGCTAATAAAACAGCAATAAACAGCGCAAGAGGAACCAGCAAAGTGAGACTTTCAATGTTTTTATAACTAATCAAAGCAAGAAGAAAATCAACTGAAATCTGGCCTTTAGCAACAAGGCTTAAAGATTTGATTAATTGAGTACTCAAAATAATTAGAAACAATATTATAAAAACACCTAAAAATGATCTTAAAATTTCCTTAATTATATAATCTCGTATGATCAATATTTATTCTGCCATTTTTTATTTTTAATAATAATGAGTTAATATCATTAATTATCTGTTAAATAATCTATATAGCTTAAAAAGATAAGCTTTTTTTTATATTTTTAATAGCTTTTTTAATTTTTTGAGCTAGACTTGCCATTATAACAAAAAACAGAGTAATTATACTCCTTAAATGGAGCAATTATGGAGTCTATATGGAATTTAATGTAAAAAGTGGTAGTCCGGAAAAACAACGCACAGCCTGTGTTGTTGTCGGAATATTTGAACCCAGACGCTTAAGCCCTTCAGCACAAAAGTTAGATAAAGCCACCGGTGGATATATATCCAGTTTGATCCGACGTGGCGATCTGGAAGGAAAGTCAGGCCAATCTCTGCTTTTACATAATATTCCCAATACACTTTGTGATCGTATTTTATTAGTGGGCTGTGGTCGAGAGCGTGACTTAACTTTCACAAGATATAGAAAAATTATCTCGCATGCTGTCAGTATTTTAAATGAAACAGGTTCCATGGAGTCTGTTTTCTATTTAACAGAATTACAGGTAAAAACCTGCGATATTAGTCAGCGTATCAGACATTCTATTGAATCTGCTCAAAATGCCTTATATCAGTTTGATCAATTAAAGAGTAAAAAAGACACCACTCGCAGACCTTTGCGGAAAATTGTTCTTGCTGTTGCCAATAGAAGAGATTTAGCTGATGGAGAGCAGGCTGTGCGTGAAGGAATGGCCATTACTCAGGGAATCAAACTAGCTAAAGACTTAAGTAATATGCCCGGCAATATTTGTACACCAACTTATCTTGCCGATCGTGCCATTGCATTAAGCCGTGTATATGCCAACTTAAGTGCTGAAATACTAGATGAAAAAGAATTGGAAGAACTGGGAATGCATGCTTTCCTTTCTGTGTCCAAAGGCAGTCGTCAAGCAGCAAAATTAATTGTGATGAGTTATCTCTGCGGTGATCCTGCTACTCCCCCTGTTTGTTTGGTTGGTAAGGGTGTGACTTTTGATTCTGGTGGTATTTCATTAAAACCAGGCGCTGGTATGGATGAAATGAAATATGATATGTGTGGTGCAGCGACAGTTTTAGGTACCATGAATGCTATTGCTGAACTACATCTTGAAACCAATGTCGTCGCTATCATACCCGCCACAGAAAACTTACTTAATGGTCAGGCAACAAAACCCGGTGATATTGTCACCAGTCTCTCCGGTACTACTATCGAAATTCTCAACACTGATGCTGAGGGTCGTCTTATTTTATGTGATGCTCTGACTTATTGTGAAAAATTCAAACCCGATGTGGTGATTGATGTGGCCACCTTAACTGGTGCCTGTGTTGTTGCTTTAGGCAAACATCCAGCTGCACTATTCACTAATCATAAGCCACTGGGACATGATCTAAGTAATGCCGGAAAAACAAGCGGTGATCGTGTTTGGGAAATGCCTTTATGGGAAGAATACCAGGAACAACTGAAAAGTAATTTTGCTGATCTGGCTAATATTGGTGGAAAAGAAGCCGGTGCAGTCACCGCAGCAACTTTTTTATCTGCTTTTTGCAAGAAATATCATTGGGCTCATCTTGATATTGCTGGAGTCGCATGGGAATCAGGCACCAAAAAAGGCGCAACCGGACGCCCCGTATCCTTACTCAGTCAGTATATAATCAATCATTATCATTCTGCAGAAAAAATATCTTAATAAGGTTTTAAATTATGAACCAGATCGACTTTTATATTTTAGCTGATGATTCCACAAAAAACATTGATGTAGTTTGTTGCCAATTATGTGAAAAAGCTCTGAAAAATAGTATGAATGTGATAATTTATACACAATCATTCGAACAGGCAGAAAAAATAGACAGTTTATTATGGAATTTTAAAGCAGATAGTTTTATCCCTCATAAAAACTTATTAAATCAAGAAGATAATGATAACACCTCAAGTAAATTATTAAATAATATTGATTTTGATTATCCGGTACTAATTACCGATCAAATTAATTCACAACAATCTAATACTGATTTATTAATTAATCTAAATACCAGCCCTCCTCCTCTTCACCAGCAATTTAAACGTATTGCTGAACTAGTGGATAAAAATCCTCAAGCCAAAGAAGTTGCCAGAAATTCCTATCGATTATACCAACAGAAAAATTGTAAATTAAATAAATATGATTTGTAAGTACGATAACACTATTATTTTGTAATTAATTATCTAAAATAAATACCTTTCATAGCAAGATACTACTATAATAACGGGTTAATTATCACCGAGTATAAAAGAGCTAATCTCCGCTATGGAAAAAACATACCAACCTCACACAATTGAACAACGCTGGTACGAAACCTGGGAAAATAATGGCTATTTTTCTGCGTCTTCGGATGCAACAGAAAATCCATCCTATTGCATTATGATTCCCCCACCCAATGTTACGGGTAGGTTACATATGGGACATGCATTTCAGGATACTATAATGGATGCTCTGACCCGTTATCATCGTATGAAGGGAGAGAATGCCCTTTGGCAGCCGGGTACTGATCATGCTGGTATTGCAACCCAAATGGTGGTTGAGCGTCTGATTAATGCAGAAGGTAAAACACGTCATGATCTGGGGCGTGAAAAGTTTATTGAGAAAATATGGGACTGGAAAGAACATTCTGGTAATACGATCACACAACAATTACGCCGTATGGGCGCCTCTCTTGATTGGGAGCGTGAGCGTTTTACCATGGATGATGGATTATCAGAAGCGGTTAAAGAAGTTTTTGTACGTCTTTATGAAGAAGATTTAATCTACCGTGGTAAACGTCTGGTTAACTGGGATCCAGTATTACATACTGCAGTATCCGATCTGGAAGTCATTTCAGAAGAAGAAAATGGACACTTCTGGTATATGTGCTACCCATTAAGTGATGGCAGTGGTGATATTACAGTTGCTACGACACGTCCTGAAACTATGCTAGGTGATTCTGCTGTTGCCGTACACCCTGATGATGAACGCTTCCAGGCCATGATTGGCAAAACTATCAAACTTCCTTTGACGGATCGTGAAATCCCCATTATTGCTGATGATTATGTTGATCCTGAATTTGGTACCGGCTGTGTAAAAATTACACCTGCTCATGATTTTAATGACTATGAAATGGGTAAACGCCATGATTTGCCTATTCTCAATATACTCACTATCGATGCGGCAATTAATGATGATGCCCCGGAAAAATACCGTGGTATGGATCGCTATGTTGCACGTAAAGCCATCGTTAAAGATTTAGAGGAAGCCGGCTTATTAATCAAAATTGAAGATCATAAATTAATGGTACCACGTGGCGATCGTTCCGGTGCAGTCATTGAACCTTATTTAACAGATCAGTGGTATGTTAAAGTTGCTCCGCTTGCAGAGCCTGCCATTAAGGCAGTCCAGGATGGTGATATTAAATTTGTACCGGATAACTGGAAAAACACCTATTATGAATGGATGAATAATATCGAAGACTGGTGTATTTCCCGCCAAATCTGGTGGGGACATCGAATTCCTGCCTGGTATGATGATGAAGGCAATGTTTATGTAGGTCATGATGAAGCCGCCGTTAGAGAAAAACATCAATTAGATAAAGAGTTTGTGCTTAAACAGGATGATGATGTCCTGGATACCTGGTTCTCATCTGCCTTATGGCCTTTTTCTACTCTTGGCTGGCCGGAAAAAACAGCGGAACTGGAAACCTTCTACCCTACAAATGTTTTAGTCACAGGCTTTGATATTATCTTTTTCTGGGTGGCCCGTATGATAATGATGGGACTGAAATTTACTGGAGAAGTTCCTTTTAAAGAAGTTTATGTACATGGCTTAGTGCGTGATTCTCATGGTCATAAAATGTCAAAATCAAAGGGTAATGTTTTAGATCCTATTGATCTGATTGACGGCATTGAATTGGAAACTTTGGTTAATAAACGCACCAAGGGCATGATGCAGCCGCAAATGGCGAAAAAAATTGAAAAGCAAACCCGTAAAGAGTTCAAAGACGGTATACCGGCTTTTGGTACTGATGCCTTACGTTTTACCTTTGCAATTCAGGCCACTACAGGTCGTGATATCAAGTTTGATATGGGTCGTATTGAAGGCTATAGAAACTTCTGTAATAAACTCTGGAATGCATCACGCTATGTATTGATGAATACTGAGGGTCATGATTGCGGCATTGAAGCCAATTCTCAAATGGATTACTCATTAGCAGACAAGTGGATCATCTCACGCTTACAGGAAACTAAAAAAATTGTAGCTGATTCTCTGGATACTTATCGTTTAGATATAGCCGCCCAGGCAATCTATGAATTTACCTGGAATGAATATTGTGACTGGTATCTTGAGTTATCAAAGTCTGTTCTCAGTTCTAATCAGGAAGATACTCAGAATAATGCAGCAAAACAATGTGGAACCCGCCATACTCTGGTCACTGTATTAGAAACTTTACTAAGACTCAGTCATCCAATCATGCCCTATATCACTGAAGAAATCTGGCAAAAAGTAGCACCATTAACGGGTGTGCAGCAAGATACCATTATGCTGCAGGCTTTTCCTTCAGCAGATACAGCTAATATCGACAATAATGCCCTGCAGGAAATGAACTGGTTACAGCAATTTGTACTGGGTGTGCGTCAGATCCGTAGCGGATATGATATCAAACCGGGTAAAAAGTTAGATATTTTACTAGATAATGGCTCTGATGAAGACCAGCAAAGACTCATAAATAATGAAGCTATGCTGAAAACTCTGGCAAAACTGGAAAGTATTACCTGGCTTAATAATAGTGATAATATTCCTGAATCAGCAATTGCCCTGGTTGGCAATATGAAAATTCTAATTCCTATGGCCGGCATTATAGATATCGCTGCTGAAAAGGAGCGTCTCAATAAAGAAATTGTGTATAATCAAGGCTTTGCAGTGAAATTAGAAGGTAAACTATCCAATGAAAATTTTATCAGTCGTGCACCTGAAAATGTGGTTGCTCATGAGCGTCAAAAATTAGCTGAAACCCAGGACAAGCTTAAAAATTTAATTGGGCAGTTAGAGAAACTTAAAAATATCTAGGTAATAGAAGTATGTTTTTAAAAAAATTAACACAGGCATTTAATAAAACTTTTAGCAGCAATAAATTAAAGAGTCGAAATCCTGATGCACGTAAAAAAGCCGTGCAGGAACTTCCTGTCAGCGACCAGGATTCTTTAACTAAAATTGCCATGAATGATACTGATGAAGGCATTCGTGCTATTGCTGTAAATAAGCTTAATGATTTGGATTTACTGCAGACTATTTTATTAAAATGCAGTAGTGAAGCAGTTAAAAAAGCAACTCAAACTCGTTTATTTCAACTGCTTTGTGGGATGAAGCATCCTATTCCAGATTATCAAGTTCGCGAGCAAATCATTCACGGAAGTCGTCATTCAGCCTTACTTGAGTTTGTTGCAGCTAATGCAGATGAACCTGCTTTACGCGAAATGGCTATTTCAAAAGTAAGTCGTGAAGCATTATTGGGTGATATAGCCCTTAGTGATGACAGCTCCAAAGTCAGACAGTTGGCAGCACAGCAAATTAATAAACGTTCTACCTTAGAACGTGTTGCATCAGGCTCTCGCCGTAAAGATAAAAGAGTTTACAAAATTGTTAAGTCTAAGTTGGATATTATTATTGAAGATGAAGAGCGTCCTCTTTTATTATCTAAAGAAGTCCTTGATGTTTGTGACAAATTAGAAAAATTATATAAGCGTAACCGTCTAAAACAGGAAAAATCCACCTTTGATAATTATGTTAAGCGCTGGGAGGAAATTAGTAACTTTTCAAATCCTGAGACCAGCCAACGTTTCACTGATATAAAGTTAAAAATAAACAATAGTTTCATTAAGTTAAAAGATAATTCTAATAAAGAAAATGAAATTGTTTTAGAGCTTAAAAAGTTATTAAATCAACTATCCATAGCTGTGGGTGAGGTTTTGATCGAACAAGAAAGTAATCAACAGGAAGCCCTATCCATTACACATAATGAGGCAGTAGGCGAGAAAGAAAAAAATATTCTAAAGCTAGGCCGTGAATGGGATGATAAAATACAGTCATTACAGGATAAAAATCTCGTTGATTCTTATAATAACCAATTTTACGCCATACTTGAGCTAGCTGAGTCTAGTACTGATAGTAATTCTAATAATGATAAAGCTCATATTGAGAAAGCTCATATTGAGAAAGTTGAAACACTCATATCACAAGCTGAATCAATTGCTAAAAGCTCAGGTTTTATTCTACAGAAGACAGTCTCAACACTACAAAAAAAGTTTAATCAACAGCTTGAACATAGCTCAGATTCTATGGATGTACTGGGTGAGTATAAACAAAAGTTTTCATCTATTTGTCAACTTATTGATGAAAAAATAAGCAGCCAACTCGACAAAACAAAACAACTAAAACAGCAAATTAACACTGATATCGAACAGATTAAAGTCCATATCAAAGAAGGTTTTACGTCAAAAGCAACAAAATTACTAAATTCACTCAATACGCTCATTGATAAAAGCCATTATTTATCCTCACATGAAAAGAGTTCTTACCATAATGACTTAAGAGTTTTTCAGTCAGAATTGGGGGAACTTTCATCCTGGAAAAGTTGGGCTCATGATCATGAACGTGAAAACCTGATTATTAAAGCAGAACAGCTCTTAAATCAGTATAAAGACAGCAATATACTAGCCTCAGAATATAAGGATATTACCGCCCAAGTTAAAGAACTTCGCCTACAATGGAAAAATATGCACAGTCCTACTGCAGAGGATTTATGGCAAAAATTTAATGATAGTTGTAATGCATCATATGAACTTTGTAGCCCGTTTATTGAACAGCAGGATAAAGATCGTATTAACAATTTACAACAAAAAGAGTCACTCTGCGAACAACTTGAAAATTATATCAAGACAATGGACTGGCCTGGTAAAGAAACAAGCACACATGATTCAGATTCTAATACAGACTGGATTCAGGTAGATAAAATCAGTAGGCAGGCACGAAAAGAATGGTCGGCTATTGGCTTTGTTGATAGAAAAGCACATAAAAAAATTAGTCAAAGATTTGATGAAAGTATGCAAATTATTCGTACTGAATTACATAAAGGCTGGGAAATAAACCAAAAATTATTTGAGGATTTAATTGTTAATGTTGAGGCATTACATACACAGATAGAAGATGATTTAGGCAATGCTATTCATCAGGCTAAAAAATATCAACAGCAATGGAAAAAAATCGGTCCTATTTCTCCTCACCAACGTAATAAGCTATGGAAAAAATTCCGTGCTGCCTGTGATGTTATTTTTGATAAAAGACAGCAAGGAATAGATGAGAAGAATAGTAAAAATGATGAGCTGATTCGTGAAAAAGAAGCTATTTGTGAGAACTTGGAAGCATTAAACCTTCAACCACTGAAGAGAAAAGATCTTGAATTAGCCTTTACAGATATAAAAAACATCTGGTCAGATCTATACTCCCGGTCAAAATCGGCAGGTAAATCACTTAATCAACGTTTTAGTCTGGCTGAAAACGAATACTTTAAAAAAATCGATCAATTACTGGCTGATGAACACCTGGAAGTCTTAGAAAAAATTAAAGAAAAAGCAAAAATCTGTACTCATGTTGAACAACAAAGTAACATGAGTGAGGACGAATATACTGAGTTTTATGAACAAGTTAATCAACAATGGCAGTCCATTAAAGGATTGTCTCATAGCATTGAGTCAGAGCTCTTCACACGCTTCCAACAGGCTCTTGATATACTTCAAGCTGCACCTTCTACAGAAAAAATTACTGAGCTTAAAGAAGATGAGTTAAAATTTAAACAGGAGTTTTGTCTTAAATATGAAATTCTTATTGGCAAAGATTCTCCCGCTGCTGATGAACAAGCACGTATGCAAAAACAAGTTGAATTGCTAAATCATAATATGGGACAAAAGCAACAGATAAATACCTTTGAAATACTGAAGGAATGGTATAAATTAGGCAATTATACTAAGAATAAAGAACTAGAAAATCGTTTTAAACAACTCATTTCATAAACTTCAGGGGGGGTTTTATGCCATTTGTACAAAGAGATCAGAATAATAACATTATTGCTCTATTTGCTGATCAGCAAGCAGAAGCTTTAGAAGAGTTAAAGGTAGATAGTCAGGAAATTATCAATTTTCTAAAAATCCCTTTACTTAATAATTCTGATGCAGAAGAGCAAAGTCAATTATTACTCCAGTCAGATGCTGATTTTATTCGTGTGTTAGAAGACTTAATTAGCGTGCTATTAGATAAACATGTCTTCTTATTAACTGATCTCCCCTCTGCCGCTCAGGAAAAACTATTGAAACGACAAAAGATCAGAAGTGACTATGTCAACTTCATGGGTGAAGAAGAAGATATTTTCTAGCTTTTAGACTTTTGTCTACTCTGATGATGGGCACGGTTATTAGTTTTTCTGCCCTTTCCCTTTTTAGCTTTAAATTTCTTATCCCTTGCCGAGCCTTTTCCTGATGACTGACTTAGATTCGTAATTTTTAATTGCTGCTGACAAACCCAGGCTTTTTGTAAATCACTAAAAACTTCTTTAGGCATACCATCAGGCAAATCTACTACTGAATAATCATCAAAAATCTCAATTTGACCAATCATTTTACTATCCAGGCCCGCTTCATTGGCAATAGCACCAACAATATTACCCGGCTTAACCCCATGATCATAGCCTACTTCCACACGGAAGCGCTGCATGGCAACATCCGGCATATCTTTTAATGGCGTAGCTTTTGCGCCCGGTGGTGCTTTTTTCTTTCTATCGCCGCCACGTCCCCTATCAGGACGCCTGGATCGCTCACCTGAGTCACCGCGTGCATCAAAAGGTGTTTGCTCTTTCAGATGTTTGAATTCTGATTCATTTAATAAGAATGACTTATTATTATTGGCCATATGCGCAAGTGCCGCAGCAATTGACACCAAATCAATGTGTTCTTGTTCCTCATTAATCTCATTAATAATATTAGAGAATATTTCAAAATCCTTATGATTTTGCATTTTTTCAATAGTGGCAAGAATAGATTTTTTATAACGACTAATACGTAAGGCATTGATTTTTTTAACAGATGGTATTTCCATTTCTGTCAAAGATTGGCGGGTGGTTTTTTCAATAGATCTTAATAAGCGTGTTTCTCGTCTGGAAATAAATAAAATGGCTTCACCAGAGCGCCCTGCTCGTCCCGTACGTCCAATTCTATGCACATAGGATTCATCATCACGCGGAGCGTCAAAGTTTACCACATGGCTGATACGTTCAACATCTAAACCACGTGCCACCACATCAGTGGCGATTAATACATCAAGACGACCACGCTTTAAACGCTCTACAATACGTTCACGACCACTTTGTGGAATGTCACCATTGAGTGCTTCACAGGCAAAACCTCGAGCTTGTAGCTGATCAGCTAATTCCAGAGTCATATTTTTAGTATTTACAAACACCAGCATGGCATCATGATCTTCAAGCTCAAGAATACGTGTTAAAGCTTCCAGTTTGCGCAAACCGAACACACGCCAGAATCTTTGACGAATAGTTGATGCCGTCATAGTTTTTGAAGCAACTTTTACTATTTCCGGCTGAGTCAGATATTTTTCAGCTATACGTCTAATAACTGTAGGCATAGTAGCAGAAAATAATGCAATCTGACGTGAATCAGGGGATTGATCTAATACCCATTCTACATCGTCAATAAAGCCCATACGTAACATTTCATCTGCTTCATCAAGGACCAAAGT
>JADFVK010000026.1 GCA_015222495.1 Pseudomonadota bacterium | reverse complement strand
TCTTCTTTTCCAAGTGCTAGAGCACTGATATGATATTGCTGTAATACCTGCTGGTTTAATACCCAACAGGGTAGGGCCGCAACACCACGGTTACTGGCAACCAGTTGTAATGTCATGGCATTCACCTGGGAATGTCTGACTAAGCTTGGTTCAACTCCGGCAGGTGCAAGAAAGCAGTTAAAAATGTCCAGTCTTTCACGTTCTACAGGGTAAGTAATCAGAACATCATCATACATATCTTCAGCATTAATATAAGGCTCAGCAGCCAGAGGATGATGCCTGGAAACGGCTAATAGTATTTGATATTTAAACAGAGGAATATAAGTAATTTCATCACTATTGCGAATATCTGAAGTAATAATTAAATCAGTATTAGCACGTAATAAAGATTCTGTAGGGTTAAAATTAAAACCGGTAGATAAATCCAGCTCTACATCGGGACAATCATGACGATATTGATCTAAAGTTGGCATTAGCCAGTCAAAGCAACTATGACATTCTACGGCAATATGTAAACTGCCACTATCTCCGGTTTTAATACGCGATAATTGTTGCTCTGTTTGTTTCACCAGGGGGAGTATTTTATCTGCTAATTCTAATAACTTCTTACCTGCTGGGGTAAAACGCATAGGACGGGTTTTTCTTAATAGAACCGGTGTGCCCAGGTAATCTTCTAAAACTTTTAGCTGATGGGATAAGGCTGATTGTGACAGCTTTAAATGCTCTGCAGTAGCCACTAAACTTCCAGTGGTTTTTAAACCGACTAATGTTTTAAGATGACGAATTTCCAGATCCATAGCAGCTACCTTTAAGGATTTAGGTTTAACTTGTCAAGTTTAGCGTATTTACTCATTTTTATATAGAGTCGTGAGGTCATTAAGATTGCAGAGACGGTTAAAGCAATGATTAAGCCCATCCAAAATCCTTTAGCACCCATTGCATTGCTTATCAAATCAGTCATGGCTAAGGTATAGCCCAAAGGAAAGCCAATTACCCAATAGGAGATAATAGATAGCAGCATCGGGATGCTGGTATCTTTTAGACCTCGCAGTGAGCCGGCGGCACATAATTGAATTCCATCAGAAAACTGATAAATAGCGGTAAATATCATTAAACTGCTGGCTAGTTGAATGACTTTAGAATGATCAGTATATAACTGAGCAATCTCTACGGCAAAATTAAAAATAATGAATGCAGACAAAATGGAAGTGCATAAACTCATGATTAATCCTGCTTTAATGCTCTCTCTGCTTAGGTGGTATTGTTGTGCTCCTATCTGGTGACCAACTTGTATTGTCAGGCTAATTGATAAGCTCAATGGCAGTAAAAAAACTAAAGAAGAAAAATTTAAGGCAATTTGATGAGCAGCCACACTAACCACATCAACAGAGGCAAGAAAAAGGGCAATAATAGAGAAAACACTACCTTCCACAAAAAAGGTAATGCCGATAGGAACCCCTAGTTTAACCAGAGCTCTCAGTTCTTCAATATGGGGTTTTACATCGGCTTTGAATAATTCAATATGAATAAATTTTTGGCTATTTAAGATATAAATAAAAAGGCTTATCAGCATGAACCAGAATGTAATGGTGGTTGCCCAGCCAGCTCCAACGCCACCTAATGCCGGTGCACCAAAATGACCAAAAATTAAAATATAATTAGCAAGAATGTTCACTCCCAAACCCATAAAACCAATAAACATAACGGGATAAATATTAGCCATCCCTTCATTGAGAAAACGCAGCACAAAAAATCCTGCTATGGCTGGCATACTCCAGGCCAGAGCATATAAGTAACCAGTTGCAATAGGCAATATGGTAGCTTCAACATCCATAAAGACAAATAAGTCATGAACGGAGATGAGAGCGATAAAAGCAAATACAGCTAACAGCAGAGCTATCCAGAATGATTGTCTAATACTATGACCAATATTGCTGTATTGTTTTGCTCCACAATATTGTGCCACTGTGGGTGTAATCGCAGTAAGAACTCCGGCCATAAAAAACATTATAGGTACCCAGATACTGGAACCCACGGCAACAGCCGCGAGATCCTCTGCACTGGCATTGCCTGACATGACAGTATCCACAACACCCATAGCCATTTGGCTAAATTGTGTGGCAGCGATTGGTGCTGCTAATAATAAAAGGTTTTTAAACTGAGCTGTTAAGGTGAAAAGAGATAAGATATTTTTTATTAATGGCATTTGGTGACTATAACATAATATGAATACTCCAAGTAAAGTATGGATTGTGCATACTAATTAATCTCTTTTAAATATTGTAATAAACTGAATAATTACCTATACTTGGGTGATTAAATTTTGTTATTTTATTTGTGTGTTTTAACTTATTGAAAAATAAACAAATAAAAATCACTATGTAAAAATATGTAATAGTAGCATATTAATATTTGTCAGGAGAGTAATTTATGTCGGATCAGAATCACGAGCAGGATATTGATCAGCTGGAAACACAGGAATGGCTGGATTCCCTGGAAAGTGTATTAGAAACTGAAGGTCCTGAACGTGCCCACTTTATCATTGAACAAATGATTGAGAAAGTACGTCGATCAGGTGTTAATTTACCACATTCATCAAATACCGCTTATGTGAATACGATTCCAACACATCTGGAGCCGAATCACCCGGGTGATTTTGCTATGGAAGTTCGAATTCGCCACCTGATCCGCTGGAATGCAGCTGCAATGGTTGTGCGAGCTAATAGAAAGTCTACAGAACTGGGTGGGCATATTGCCAGTTTTGCTTCTGCGGCAACTTTATATGATGTGGGCTTTAATCATTTCTTCCGTGCACCAACACATGAACATGGTGGTGATTTAGTCTTATTTCAGGGACATTCTGCTCCGGGTATGTATTCACGAGCCTTTCTTGAGGGTCGCTTTACTGAAGAACAACTCGATGGTTTTCGTCAGGAAGTTGATAATGATGGTCTTTCTTCCTATCCACACCCCTGGTTAATGCCGGACTTCTGGCAATTCCCCACAGTGTCAATGGGACTGGGACCATTACAGTCTATTTATCAGGCTCGTTTTATGAATTATATGCAGGATCGTGGACTGGCTGATACCAAAAATAGAAAAGTTTGGGCCTTTATTGGTGATGGTGAAACGGATGAGCCGGAAAGCTTAGGTGCTATTTCTCTGGCTGCACGGGAAAAACTGGATAACCTAATCTGGGTAATTAATTGTAACTTGCAGCGCTTAGATGGTCCGGTACGTGGCAATGGTAAAATTGTACAGGAACTGGAAGCGGTATTCCGTGGAGTGGGATGGAAAGTCATTAAAGTGATGTGGGGTAGTTATTGGGATCCATTGCTGGCTAAAGATAAAGACGGTCTATTAAAAAGACGTATGATGGAATGTGTGGATGGTGAATATCAGAATTACAAATCTAAGGATGGTGCCTTTGTACGTGAACACTTTTTCGGAAAATATCCTGAATTAAAAGCCATGGTGGCTAATATGTCAGATAATGATATCTGGCGTTTGAATCGTGGAGGCCATGATCCCAACAAGGTTTATGCTGCTTATAAAGAGGCAGCAGAAACCACAGGGCAGCCTGTGGTGATTCTGGCTCATACGGTAAAAGGTTATGGTATGGGATCAGCGGGTGAAGGTCAGATGCGATCTCACTCACAGAAGAAACTGGATGGAGAAGAAATGATTGCCTATAAGAATCGTTTCAACATTCCTATTAGTGATGAGCAGGCGGGTAATGCTGATTATTACCATCCGGGTAAGGACAGTGCTGAATATAAATATATGATGGGACAGCGTGAAGCATTGGGTGGTGTTATGCCGGTGCGTAACCATAGTGCTGCACCTTTAGAACTTCCGGATTTATCCATTTTTGAACCTATTTTAAAAGGCTCAGGTGATCGTGAGATGTCAACCACGATGGCTTTTGTACGTTTATTAACACTACTGAGTCGTGATAAAAAAATGGGTGATAATGTAGTACCTATTGTTCCGGATGAAGCCCGGACTTTTGGTATGGAAGGTATGTTCCGCCAACTGGGTATTTATTCATCGGTGGGGCAATTGTACACACCACAGGATAAAGATCAGGTGATGTTTTATAAGGAAGATAAATCCGGCCATATTTTACAGGAAGGTATTAATGAAGCGGGTGCTATGTCCTCATGGATTTCAGCTGCAACTTCTTATAGTACCCATGGTGTGAACATGGTGCCGTTTTATATTTATTATTCTATGTTTGGTTTCCAGCGTATTGGTGATTTGGCCTGGATGGCAGGTGATATGCAGGCGCGAGGCTTTTTAATAGGTGGTACAGCGGGACGTACAACATTAGCCGGTGAAGGTCTGCAGCACCAGGATGGTCATTCCTTAGTCACAGCAGCTATGATTCCAAATTGTGTGACCTATGATCCGACTTTTTCCTATGAATTGGCAGTTATCATACATGATGGTTTACGTCGCATGTATAAGGAACAGGAAAATGTTTTCTATTATGTTACTGTGATGAATGAAAATTACCCTCAGCCTGCTATGCCGGAGGGTGTTGAAAAAGGCATTCTGAAAGGTATGTATTTATTGCAGGGTGGAGGAAAGCGTCGTAAGAAAATTCAGTTGATGGGATCAGGTACAATTTTACGTGAAGTGATTGAAGCAGCACGTATTCTTGATAAAGAATGGTCTGTAGATGCCGATGTCTGGAGTGTGACCAGTTATAACGAGTTACGTCGTGAAGCTCAGGAGATTGATCGCTGGAATATGCTGCATCCTCTGGAAGACCCAAAAACTTCCTATATTGAAAAGTGTCTGAAAGATAGACGTGGTCCAGTGCTTTCTGCTACGGACTACATTAAGACCTATGCTGATCAGATTGGCAAATGGGTGCCTGCTCGATATGATGTTTTAGGTACAGATGGTTTTGGTCGCTCTGATACGCGGGCTAAACTACGTCAGCATTTTGAAGTGAATGCAGCTTATATTGTGGTTGCAGCACTTAAATCATTAGCCGATGAAGGACAGTTTCCAGCAGGTAAGGTACAGGAAGCTATCGAAAAATACGGCATTGATCCTGAAAAACAAAATCCGGCAACTGCATAACATAAGGAGGCAATACATTATGAGTAAAATGACAGAAGTATTTGTTCCTGATATTGGTGATTTTGATGCGGTGGAAGTGATTGAAATCCTGGTTTCTGAAGGCGATAGTATTAGTGTTGAAGATTCTTTACTTACCGTAGAATCTGATAAAGCGACTATGGAAATTCCCAGTAGCCATGCAGGTGTTGTTGCAAAAATCAAAGTAAATATTGGTGATGAGGTTTCTGAAGGTTCTCTGGTGGTATTATTAGATGCAGAGCATTCAGTTGCTGAAGTCGTAGCAGAAGCTCCACCTCCTCCAGCACCTGTTGTAGAAGCAGTGGTTCCAGTTAAGGAAAAGCCTAAAGCACCAATCAGTCGTCCATCACCCACGATTAATATTGATCATGATAACTTTAAGAAAGCGCATGCCTCTCCTGCAGTGAGAAAATTTGCCCGTGAGTTGGGTGCTGATCTGACAAAAATTAATGGCTCCGGCAATCATGCTCGGATTCTTAAATCCAATGTGCAGGATTATATTAAACAGTCTCTAAAAGAGTTGGATGGTTGTGGCGGCGGTAGCAGTTTAGGTGTCGAACCTATGCCTGAAATTGATTTCAGCCAATGGGGTGAGGTAGAAACCAAGAAACTGTCTAAAATTAATATCCTTACGGGCAAGGCGATGCATCGTAACTGGGTGACGATACCTCATGTCACGCAGTTTGAAGACGTGGATATTACAGAATTGGAAGAGTTTCGTAAGAAAACCAATGCCACTTATGCGGACAAGGGCATTAAGGTCACCATGCTTTCATTTATGATGAAAGCAGTAGTGTCCGGCTTAAAAGAATTTCCACGTTTTAATAGCTCATTGGAAGTTTCCGGTAAATCTCTGATCCAAAAGAATTATTTTAATATAGGTATTGCCGTAGCAACGCCTGATGGGCTTGTGGTGCCGGTGATTCGAGATGTGGATAAAAAGAGTCTTAGTGATTTGGCCACAGAATTGCGTGAAATTTCTATTAAGGCACGTGATAAAAAACTCAAACCCTCTGAAATGCAGGGCGGATGTTTTACAATTTCCAGCCTCGGTGGGATTGGTGGTAGTCATTTTACACCCATTCTCAATGCCCCTGAAGTCGCTATTTTAGGGGTTTCCCGTTCAGAGATGAAACCTGTCTGGAATGGTTCGGAATTTGAACCTCGTCTGATGTGTCCACTGTCACTCTCTTATGATCATCGGGTGATTGATGGTGCTGAGGGTGCTGCATTCACCACCTATCTGAGTCGGATGTTATCAGATGTGCGTTTCTTATTAATGTAATCCGACAGGACTTTTGTGAGGTAGAGAAGGTATGAGTAATACAATAGAAGTAAAAGTCCCGGATATCGGTGATTTTGATAAAGTTGAAGTGATCGAATTACTAGTTGCTCCAGGGGATGAAGTTAATATTGAAGATCCTCTTATTACAGTAGAATCTGATAAGGCCAGTATGGAAATACCATCCTCTGATGCTGGCGTGGTTAAGTCTGTATTGGTAAAGATTGGTGATGAAGTGTCTGAAGGCAGTGTGATTGTTGAGATGGAAGTAACTGCGGTCAGTGATTCAGTAGAAACTGCTGTAGAAAAAGCTATCGAGCAGGAAAGTAGTGAAGCGCCTCAGGCAGCAGATACTCCAGCGGAAGCAGTGCAACCGATTGCAGCCAGCTTTGATGGTGTTGCTGATATTGAAACTCAGGTGGTTGTTTTAGGTTCAGGTCCTGGTGGTTATACGGCAGCATTTCGTGCGGCAGATTTAGGCAAACAAGTTGTTTTAATTGAGAAAGATGATTTCCTCGGTGGTGTCTGTCTGAATGTCGGCTGTATTCCTTCTAAGGCATTATTACATGTGGCAGAAGTACTGAACGAAGCCCGTGAATTTTCTAAACTGGGTGTTAGTTATCAGGAGCCTGATATCGACACTGATAAGTTACGTGAACATAAAAATAAAGTCGTTGGACGTTTAACCGGTGGTTTAAAACAATTAGCCAAGCAGCGTAAAGTACAAATTGTGACCGGTTATGGAAGGTTTACTTCAGCTAATACTATTGAAGTAGAAGCCAGTGATGGCAGCAAGAAAGTAGTTGCCTTTGAACACTGTATTATTGCTGCTGGTTCTTCGGTAACTAAACTGCCCTTTATCCCCTGGGAAGATGAAAGAGTCTGGGATTCAACAGATGCTCTGGAACTTAAAAATATTCCTAAACGTTTTCTTATTATCGGTGGTGGTATTATTGGTTTGGAAATGGCAACGGTTTATCATGCTTTAGGCTCCAAAGTAACTATTATCAATCTTGGTCCGGACCTAATAGCCGGAGCTGACAGAGATATAGTTAAGCCTCTTGAGCGCACCCTGAAAAAGCGTTATGAAAATATTTTCACTAATGCCAAAGTCACAGAGTTTATTCCAGGCAAGAATGGTATTACCTGTAAATTTGAGGGTAAGAAAACACCTGAAGAAGATACTTTTGATAATATTCTGGTGGCCATTGGCCGTACTCCTAACGGTAAGCTAATTGATGCAGATAAGGCTGGTATCTTTGTTGATGAATATGGCTTTATCACAGTTGATTCACAACAAAGAACCAATGTTGATCATATCTTTGCCATTGGTGATGTAGTTGGACAGCCTATGCTGGCGCATAAAGCCACACATGAAGCCAAAATTGCAGCAGAAGTCATTGATGGTCAGCAACGTTTCTTTGATGCCAGAACCATACCTTCAGTCGCTTATACCGAACCGGAAGTGGCATGGTGTGGTCAAACAGAAGATGAATTAAAAGCAGCTGGAATTGACTATGAAAAAGGTATATTCCCCTGGGCTGCCAGTGGTAGGGCTTTATCAGTAGGCGCTGATGTCGGTATGACTAAAGTACTTTATGATAAAGAGACTCATCAAATGCTAGGTACAGGTATTGTAGGAAAAAATGCCGGTGAACTAATAGCAGAAGCGGCCTTAGCCGTTGAAATGGGGGCAGAAATGGAGGATATTGCATTAACCATTCATCCCCATCCCACACTGTCAGAAACCTTGAACTTTGCTACAGAAGTAGCAGAGGGCAGTTGTACTGATATTTATGCACCTAAGAAAAACTAGGTTTTTCACAAAGTATTGGTAATTTAATCTAAATAACTAAGTCATAGGAGAAAATATCCTAAAGTATTATTTATCCCTGTCGATATAATCCTATAATGGATTTTGATTTTTCAATATTTCAGGTATAAATATTATGAATTGGCTCTCAAACATCAGTATTCGTGCTCGCCTATGGATTTTAACCAGTGTTTTAATTCTGATTATGATTCTTATTAGTCTGTTTGGTATGCAGGCCAGTAAGAATATACAAAATTACCTGGTTGAAATGTATGAATACCCCCTTTCTCATACACGTAATGTGGGACGTGCCATTAGTGCTATGAATAAAACTCGTCTGGAGGCATTTTTATCCCTACAACATGAAGCTGAAAGTCCTTTTGCAAAATTACATGATCACCCGATCAGTCTTCATATGGATAGAATCCGTAAATCTACTAGTGATCTAAGAAATAATGTCAAAATTATAGCCGATGCAGTAATTGAAGTTCAGGATTATGGTAATGAAGCAAAGTATGTGCAGGAAATTGAACAAAGCATGGAACGTTATCTGAGCCAGGGCTTACAACCCATTATTGAGAAAATACAAAATAAACAATTTTTTGAGGCAAACCAATTAATTCTGGAAAATTTAGGTTCTAATAGAGAATCTTATTATGGCAGGCTGAATGTTCTTTTAGAGGAATTTGTTGACTATAATGATGAGGCAGCTCAGGATTTATTTGATTTATCAGAAACTGATTATCAGTCTACTTTAATTCTGGAAGTGATATTGGCTGTTATGGGAATGCTGATTGGTTTTGTATTATCCGCCTTAATTATTCGTAATATTGATAGAGCTGTCAAGGAACTGCATGATGTTTCTCTGGAATATGCACAGGGGAATCTTAGTAATAAAGTTCATTATAATAGTGATGATGAATTGGGGCGTGTGAGTCAGGCGTTCAACCAAATGGGTGAGCAGTTTAGAAATCTATTATCTGAGATCTCTGATTCGGTATCACATCTTGCCACTGCTTTAGAAACAACCTCCACTGTGACTCTTCAAACACGCCAGGGTTTAAAAGATCAGCAGGAAAAAACAGATGATGTAGCCAATGCAATTTATCAAATGACTACCTCGATGGATGAGGTGAAACATAATGCTCATCAGGCAGCTGAAGCAGCCAAAAGTTGTGAAACAGAAGCCAATGAGGGTATGGCTGTGGTTTCAGAAACCATTAAAACTATTTGTATTGTTTCTGAAGAAGTAGAAAATGCCGTCAATGATATTTATCGTCTGGAACAGGACACTGAAAAAATGGGTTCTATTCTTGATGTGATAAAAGGGATTGCTGAACAGACTAATTTATTAGCATTAAATGCAGCGATTGAAGCTGCCAGGGCAGGTGAGCAGGGGAGAGGTTTTGCGGTGGTGGCAGATGAAGTACGTACGCTGGCCAGTAGAACACAGGAATCTACTCAGGAAATTCATGAGATGATTGAAAGCCTGCGTAGCGGTACTCAAAATGCTGTGGCAATTATGAACAGAAGTAAGGAACAGGCAGAGGTTAGTGTAAGTCAGTCTAATAAGGCAGATGAATCATTGAAAAGTATTAATTCAGCAGTCAATAAAATTCTAAAAATGAATACCGATATTGCTTCTTCGGTAGGACAACAAAGTAGTGTAGCGGATAATATTAGTGTTAATATTATTGCGATTAAACAAGTGGCGGAAGAAACTGTAAGCGGTGCGAATCAAACAGCAAGTTCAAGTGAAGAATTAGCACGTTTGGCAAGTCATTTGCAGACCATGGTTGCTCGCTTTAAAGTATCATAAATATGTTTTTCTTGATTATTGTACAAATAATGTTATTCTATTCTCTGGTGTTTATTTAAGTTAAACCTAGGGGATTTTTTATGTCAGCAGAAGTGAGTTATTTACTACCAAAAAATAAGCGTTCAGTCTGGACTCCGGAACTGGAAGTTATTGATAATGAAGCCGAGCCATTAATAGAAATACCATTAGAAGGATTTATCACGGCAGGTCTGCCAATCGAACGGGTTGAGCAGAGTGAAAATATTGCTGTTCCGCAAAGTATGGTGAGCCGTAATACTTACGCTTTAAAAGTCCGTGGTCACTCTATGATTGATGATAATATTCAGGATGGAGATGTTGTTATTATTGAAAAGACAGAAAGTGCTACTAATGGACAGTCTGTTGTCTGTCTGATTAACAATGAACAAGTCACCTTAAAGAAGTTCTATATTGAAAGAAAAGGCATTCGTCTACAACCTGCCAACCCTGATATGGAGCCTATTTTTCTTAAAAATGAAGAGGTTCAAATTTTAGGTGTTGTTTCTGGAGTAGTGAGAAACTTATAGCTGGAGTTCAAGGTAAAATCTGATTTCTTACTGGTGTATGAATAATTTTATCGAGATATTTCTCAACGTTAATCCCATAAGCTCCATGAGGCAAAGATTTTTTTATTTCATAACGGGTATTACTTAAATTAACGTTGCCAACTTTTAAATCCACAATACGCTGGTTTGTCTCTTTTTTGTCTGAACCTAGTATGAGTAAAATCCTTGGTTTAATACCATCTACGTTATCAACTTCAATGATAATACCGACTTCTCCTGTATTCATTTCTACAAGACTACCGGGTGCATAAATACCAATAAAATGTATAAATTTAGTTACAATTTCAGCGTCAAAAAGAGTATCTTTATTCTGGTAAAGATGGCGACAGGCATCCAGTGAAGAAACGCCTTTGCTATAGGGTTTATCTGAGGTCATAGTGTCATAAGCATCGATAATACTGATGATCTTGGCATAATAGGGAATACGTTCTGCAGTGACGCCTTTGGGATATCCTGAACCATCCAGACGTTCATGATGATAATTAGCAACATCTACCGCGCCTGGATAAATCCCTGATTTTGAAATTAGCAGTTTTTTCCCATAAGTGGGGTGTTGCTGTAGAATGAGAATTTCTTCTGATGTTAATGCTTCTTGTTTTTCTATAATTTCATTGGGTACTTTGACTAGACCAATATCATGAAGTAAACCACAAGTACCAATGTTTTGTAATTCCAGCTCATTAAAGCCAAGTTCTTTGCCAAGAGCAATAGCATAAATGCAAGTTCTTAGAGAGTGCTCTGCAAGATGATTATCCTTACTACGGATCTGTGTCAGCCAGGCGAGCGCAGTATCATTGCGTAAGATGCTTTGAACATTGTCATCAACGGATTTATTGATTTTTTTAACATTAAGCTCACTTGAGAGACGAATTGTACTCATCATGGTACTAGTTTCAGAGCAGGCATCCTTATAGGCAGAACGAATATTGTTTAATTCTTTATCAATAGGAATTTTATTAACATATTTAATTTGTTCTTTAACAGGGTTTTGTGAGTTTTGCTCAATATGCCATTGTTGCTTGGCAACTCGAAGGTAAACAAATTTACATTGTGCCTGAACGGCATGGAGTTCTTCAAGGGTGTTAATTTGAAACCCCTGGTAGACAAAGTCAGTCTCTTCCCAAGGGCGATCAAGTTTGGTGATATACATACCTAGTTCGAGAAGATCAACTGAGCGCTTTAATTCAATATATTCTGTTGAGGTGATTTCAGCCATATGAGTTTATAATTTTTGTTATAGATATAGTATGTCCATAGCATAACAGTTAAAATAAAAATTTACTATTTTAAAGCACATATAAACTATGCTTGAGAAGACCATTGATCAGTATTCTATTCGTATTTCCAAACGTGCTAAATATATGCGTTTAAGTCTTTCATTGGAAAAAGGCTTGGTGGTTGTTATTCCACAATTTATGACAAAAAATCAGGTAAATACCATGCTACCTGATTTTATCAATCAGCAACAAAAATGGATAACTCAAACTTTAAAAAAATTACAGTTAAGAAAGCAACTAAGACCGAGTGCTGAGCAATGTTTGTTGCCAGAAAAAATATCATTAATTGCCTTGGGGAAAATTTTTTCTATTGAATATATTAATATTGTAGATGCCTCATTGATTCTGGAGTATAAAGAAGATAATCATTTAATAATTAGCGGGCATATCGATAATAAAAAAGGAGTCTTTAGTTTATTAGAACGTTTTTTTAAGCAATATGCTCGTTCGTATTTACAGCTGCGTCTGGATGAATTAAGTCATGACTTAAACTTGCCGTACAATCGTTTGACCGTTCGTGCACAAAAAACACGCTGGGGGAGTTGCTCTAGTAAAAAAAATATTAACTTGAATTATAAGCTGGTTTTTCTTGATAATAGTTTAATGGATTATGTGCTTATTCATGAGTTACTACATACCATTCATATGAATCATTCCAAGGCTTATTGGGTAGATCTGGATGCAGCTATGCCTGGGGCTCGTAGTTTTGATAAGCAATTGAATCAGGTTACCAGGAAAATGCCCTGTTGGATGTGAATAATGTTACCTTCTGTTAGGTGTTAGGAAAAACAAGAAGAAAGTTCATAGATATTTAGCTTACCTTCGCTTTGCTTTTTTTGTTTCCTGTTATAAAAACCCAAAGAATACCACTCCAATACCAATGTAAAAAATAGGCTTCCTTGATTATATACATGATTGTTAATGGAGAGTAAGAGAGGCTTTTTTCTGCTGCAATAGCATGTAAGGTCATACTCATGCCTTTTGCAAAACTTAATATTCTATAAATATGATAACGGCTACTGATAATTATAAAATTTTGTTCAGTTTTTTGTATTGAACTACTGAATAAAATTGAGCGGGCATTTTGTAAATTTTCCAATGTATGTCTCGATTTATCTTCTAATATAATTTGTTTAGAATTTATCCCAAGATTAATCAGGTAATCGGCACCAGCCTGTGCTTCAGATATAGAATTATCACCTGTTATTCCTCCAAGTATAATAATTTTAGGCTTAGTTTTAAGTGCATATAAAATACTGATTACTCGATTTAGTCGAATTTTATATTCATCAATAGGTTTATTATTTTTTAAACAAAGTCCGGTAATTAAAATAGCCCTTGCATTACAAGATATTGTAGTTTTTGATTGGGTAGCTGATTGTATGACTTTAAATAGAAGTATAAATAATGCAAGACCAAATGTTAGTAAAATTAAGATATTGGAAAAAATAAAAGTAGTTAAACCATCCCAGCCAAATACATTTTTATCAGTTTTCTTTGTTGATTTCATAATATCTTATCCTGGGCTATAGTAGAGTAGTTTTTCAATAAAATATTATATGTTATAATATTTATCAACATATTACTGGCTTAAAGGCTTATTAAATTGAACTCTCCTGATCTTCAGAATCAAGTTGCACAATTGATAATAGATACTTTGAATTTAGATATTGAAGTGCTTGATATCAAACCAGAAGACTATTTGTTTGGTGAAGGACTTGGACTGGATTCCATTGATGCACTTGAATTGGCAATGGCTATAACTAATATTTACGGCTTCCAGTTGCGAGCCGATGATGCTAATAATAAAAATATTTTCCGTTCTCTAAATTCGCTGACAGATTATATCCAAATAAATCGCCAGTAAATTAAATAGGAGATAAAAAATATCTATACTCAGACGATTTCAGTTTTTTATTTATCCATTTATTGTCTACTTTAGTATTTATTTTAAAGTTGCACACTGGGTAACTTGTATATTGCCGTTGTTGTTTTTTATCAATTTTGAGCCTTTATATAATTCCAGGCAAACATTTCTCAATAATAGCTTGAAAGTAGTTACTTTTACTCTATTAATACTACTAGCAATTTTTTCGGTTTTGTTCTCTAATCATCTTTTGTTATATTTGTATCCTATATTAATGGGCCTTTTGATTTTAAGCCCTTTCCTTTTATCCGTTAGAACGGGATACATTCCATTAATTACACAGTTTTATTATTTGACAGACTGTGAAGATGGTGAAATTGATCCTAAAAGAGTTGAATATACAAAATTGTTGACATGGTTATGGATTATACTTATTTGCCTAATATTATTTGAAACAATTTTACTGAGTTTCTTTGCTCCACTTGAAATCTGGTCATTATTTACGAACTTTATTAATTATTTAATCATTCTTATTTTTATGTTATTAGAATTTAGTATCCGTATTATTTATTTTAAACAATGGCTATCCCCCATAGTTTTTGTAAAACAACTCATTCTAATTGATCATAGACAGCTTATTAAAAAGAATATAAGCTAAATATGAAAAATTTAACTATACAGTCTATGCTGGGTAATTATTCTCTTAACTCTATTATTGTTTACCATAAAGGTGAAGCTATAAGCTTCAAAGAGCTATTAAGTGATGTAATCTATCTAGAACAGCTGCTTCCGGAACACTTGTACCTTCTTAACTTATATGAAGATAGATATTATTTTTTACTGGGCTTATTACTTGGAATAAAACGTGATTCGACACATCTTTTTCCATCCAACACAACAGCACATACAATAGAACATTTATATGCAGTTTATCCAAAAACATTAGTATTAACTGATGATGCACTTAATTATAAAAATAAACTTCATCTTAATTTAGAAAAACTTCTTAATATAAAGTCCGATAAAGAATTTTTGCTACATGATACGGATATTGTTAAATATTTTCATAATATTTGCTTTGATAAGCTACGTGTTATTATATTTACTTCTGGAAGTACAGGTAAACCAAAGGCTTTCAAAAAGACCTGGGGTGACTTTATAGATGTAGCAACACAGCTTGGTCAACAGCTTAAGCTAAATAAAGATACAGCAATTCTTGCTACAGTACCTGCTCAACATATGTATGGTCTTGAAGCTTCTATTATGATGCCCTTAGTTAATGGTTTAGCCATTCATGCAGAACGCCCATTTTATCCCGCTGATATAGAGACAATACTAAGCAAGTCATTGCAAAAAAAAATACTTATTACAACACCTATCCATTTAAGAGCCTGTTTAAAAACACAAGTAAACCTATTCAATTTAGAATTTTGTATCTCAGCGACAGCTCCCCTTAATAAGGAACTTGCACAATCATTTGAAAAAACTCAGCAGTCTAGTATTATTGAAATTTATGGTTGTACAGAAGTTGGTGTTATTGCGACTAGAAAGCCTGCTCATTCAGAGCATTGGTATTGTCTAAATGATATTGAGTTAAAGCAGAATTCAGATGGGGATGTATTGCTGCTAACTTCACGTTCAATTCAAAAGTTTATATTAAATGATCATGTGAGTGAACTAAAGAATAATACTTTTATACTGGATGGTAGAAAAGAGGATATTGTCAATATTGCAGGGAAGCGTTGTTCGTTGTCCTATCTTAATTATCATTTGTTAAACATAGAGCAGGTAGAAGATGCTTGCTTTTACCAAATTGATGCAGGCCAATCACCTGATAAACATGACATAATAGGTAATCAACAAAGACTAGTTGTATTTGTTGCGTGTAAAAAAGATTGTGATGCATTAAAAGACCTTATTAATAAAGCACTTGCAAAGATCATTGAACCTGTATTTATGCCACGTTATTATTATTTTATTGATTCATTACCCAGAAATAAAACAGGGAAGCTCCTTTACAATGACATGAAAGAACTTTATCAAAGAGAGCTAAAAAGGAAAAAATATAGTGAGTGAACATAGATATCCTTTTATCGTTGAAAAGAATCATCCAAGTTTTTCTGGCCATTTTCCTGACAATCCTATTGTTCCAGGTGTGATTATTCTTGAACACGTTTTTTTGAAGTGGAAATCAAAAAATGCAGCTGCAATAAAAGTGATTGATTATACAAAGTTTCTAAGTCCATTAAGAGCTGATATTAACTGTTATATTGAGTTTTTAGAGACAAAATCGCCTTCAAAAAAAGAGTTTATTGTAAAAACAAATGAAGAGTTAGTTATTTGTAAAGGAAGGTTTGTACATGACTGAAGCTTCTGATACCTCATGGAAAAATACTAGTGACCGTGGAAGTTTATGGCTTATAGAGCTTATTACATGGATTATTCTAAATATGGGGCGCAGAGTTGGCCGAGTCTTTTTATATCCTATAGTATTGTATTTTATTTTATTTTCTTCTACCACCCAGTTTTCACGCCGATATTTAAAACGTAGCTTAGGTAAAAAGGCCAGTTTTTTTGATGTTTTTCAACATTATTATAGCTTTGCTAATATGTTACTGGATAGAGTGTATTTATTAAGTAATAAAACCCAATCATTTGATGTCACTCTACATGGTGAGGAAATACTCGATAAATTAATAAAAAAAAATAAGGGGATTATTTTATTAGGTTCTCATTTAGGAAATTTTGATTTATTACGTATTTTCTCAAAAAAATATTCAGATATTAAAGTCAAAGCTTTAATGAATGATGATAATAATCAAAAAATCAATCAGGTTTTTGAAAAGCTGAATCCGGCTTTAAAAGATGAGGTTATCAATATTGGACGCCCTGAATCTATGCTATTTGTTAAAGACTTTGTGCAAGAGGGGAATTTAGTTGGGATTCTTTCAGATCGAGTAGAAGATGAAAATCGAACAGTAAAGTGTAACTTTCTTGGTCAAACAGCCTTATTCCCAACAGGACCATTAATAATAGCCCATCTGATTAAAGCTCCGGTAATTTTATGTTTTGGCTTGCATCAAGGAGGAAATCAATATGATGTTTATTTTCATCAATTTAGTGATGAAATTATCTTAGCTAGAGAATCGCGCCAAGAGCAATTAAGTCTTTATCTAGAAAAATATAGTACAATTCTTGAGCAACATTGCAGAGAAAATCCCTATAATTGGTATAACTTTTATGATTTTTGGAAAGAATTTGATTAATCAAATGCTAAAAATACTTTTTGCTGTACTATTTCCCCTAATTCTTTTGTTTCTTATACAGCCC
Source organism: Pseudomonadota bacterium (assembly GCA_015222495.1). Classification (GTDB taxonomy): domain Bacteria; phylum Pseudomonadota; class Gammaproteobacteria; order GRL18; family GRL18; genus GRL18. Next base: position 14,086 of record JADFVK010000026.1, on the reverse strand, counting down.
GTATTTGCATTTAATAATGGCTTACAAAAAGTATTACTTCCTTTTAATACAATTTCCCATATTAAATTTAGTTATACCGAAATAAGAAAGTCAGTATTTTTTAAAAAAGAACAATATTCTCATGGTCAAATTACATATATAAAGCCTGATATTATTATTAAAGAAGTTCTAAATCCTCAGAACAAGACATATACAATTGTTAATAATATATTAACAATTGTATCACTGGATAAAGAATCTAAAAAATTAAAAACAAATAAAGTTAATATAGAAAATTTTCCTCAATTATATCTATTTGTTGAGTTAGTGAAGTCTATACTCTCAGGTGATATAAAGTTTATTAAGTCTCACTATACATTTAAACTAAATGAGGAAGAACAAATGTGGACTTTAACTCTATTCCCTCTGAAAAGTTTTGATGCTGAGAATATAGCTCAAGAAGAGGTACTAAAGAAAATAAAAATTACAGCAAATCATAAGCAACTTCTTACTATAAAAATGTTGGGATTTGGCGGTGAATCTACCGAGATAATAATTAACACAATTTTAGAAAGAAGCTGAGTTCTGTGTTAAATAGTTCTTTTTCCTTAACTTCTCCTAATAAAAAAATTACGTTATTACTATGGTTTCTATTGATTTTCTTATTGATGGTATACTTGCTCACCCAGGCTAATATTCGTTCAGATATGAGTTTCTTTCTTTCCGATGAAGTTAGCAATGATGAAAAAATTATTCAACACGTTTTGAATGATGGAGAGGCTAATCGTCTTATTTTTATTCAACTTTTTAATTCAGCTACAAAATCTAGTGCCTTAACTTTAGCTCACCTTAATAAAGAAGTTAGGCAGTCACTGGAAAATAGCAGACAATTTACTCTTATTGAAAATGGTGACCAGGGAAAGTCTCTACAGTTTGAGAAGCAACTTTATGATTATCGTTATCTCATTAGTACAGAGGTCAATCAGCTTAATGCCTTATTTTCCATACAATCTCTAAAAAAATATTTTGATTCTTTAGCTGAAAAGTTACAGATGATAGTATCAAAGCAAGAACAAATTAGGATTGCACAAGATCCATTATCTGTCTGGAGTCATTATTTAAAGAGCTTGCAAAAGACCCCTTTACATATAAAAAATGGCGTCTGGTTTAATAAAAAGAATCATACAATTCTACTTATAAAAACTAAAGAAAATGGCCTTGATTTAGAGGCACAGAAAAAAAACATACAGATAATAGAGGAACATTTAGAACAGATACTTCCAAATAATATCTCGTATGACATCAGCGGTATGGCAGTCATAGCACTTGATAATAGTAAAAAGATCACATTTCAAATCAAAGTAATTTCCAGTGTCGCCTCAATTATTCTTGCTCTTTTCTTATATTTTATTTTCCGTTCTATAAAACTGTTAATTCTAGTCTCTTTACCTTTATTGTTTGCTATTATTGTTGGAGCTTGTGTTGTAAATCTTATTTATGGATATATTCATGGTATTGCTCTGGCTTTTGGCATCACTATTATTGGTGTGGCAGTTGATTATCCTATACATTTCTTTTTAAACTTACAAAAAAATAATAGTTTATCCAGTGAGCTTCAATATAATCGAGAAATAATTCTATCTATATGGCCTAAAATAAAACTGGGCTTGATTACAACTTTAATTGGTTTTTCAGCTATTATTTTTTCTGGTTTTTCAGGTTTGAACCAGTTGGGAATATTTGCTATTAGCGGATTGATTTCAGCAGCATTAATGACTCGTTATTTATTACCATTGTTCTCCTATAAGAATAAGAATAAGAATGAAAATAAAAGTATATTACAGAGAATGTCTTTTTGGTTAAAGCCAATTCAGTTTAGAACTCAGTGTTACTATCGAATTATTATCTTATTAGTCATTGCCATGGCTATTATTCATATTAGTTTATCTGAAAAACTATGGGAAAATGATTTATCCCAACTTAGTCCGGTTGCTAAAGAACTCAAGAAAAAAGATTTTCAGTTACGCAAGTCCTTGAATCTTCCTGAATTACGATATTTAGTCGTCATTTCTGCTATGAGTCAAGAACAAGTGTTGCAACAGTCAGAAGAATTAACGCCTTATCTTGAATATTTAATTAAAGAGGGGGTTATCAGTTATTATGATACATCTTCACGTTATATACCCAGTATAAAAACTCAAACTGGACGACAGAAACTTTTACCAGACACACTGAACCTTCAGGAGAACCTTAAAGCAGCATTAATAGATAGTCCTTTTAATAGTGAACTATTTACACCTTTTATTAAAGGTGTAAATAATAATAAACACGCATCACCATTAACAATGGAGCAACTAACACACTCCCTAATTTCTGGAAAAATACAATCCTTACTATTTCAAGATAAACTTAGCAAACAATGGTATGGCTTAGTTTTTCTTAGTGGCGTTAAAAATGAATTAATAAGTGATGCATTTAATAACAAAATCAGCAAAGATTTAGAATATATCAAATTAATCGATATAAAAATACATAGTAATCAATTAATTGAACAATATCGTATAGAGGCTGTCAATTGGTTTTTTATAGGAAGTATCTTTATCCTGATTTTTTTATTTTTTTATACCAAAGAATTAAAGTCTTTACCTGCTTTGTTAATTCCTTTTTCAGGTGCTGTGATTTTAACTGTTTCCATCATATTACTATTAGGCTATAGTCTATCAATATTTCATTTGGTTACCTTACTATTGGTTGTTGGTTTAGGTATTGACTATAGTATTTTTATTCAGTCAAATATAGATAATTCCTCGCTAACAGATAAAAAATATGAAAATATTAACACACAACAAATAAATACATTTTCGGTATTGGTTTGTAGTATATCAAGTTTTATAATGTTCTTTTCATTATCCTTATCATCTATTCCAGTGTTAAAAGCCATTGGTTTAACGGCCTCTATAGGAACAATTATGGCATTTCTTTTAACCGTATTGATTAGTAAACCATGCAAGCATTAATTTTATCTAATTATACTGTTACAACTGCTATTGGTTGTGGAAACCAGGCAAACTTTAATTCTCTTCAACAACAAAAATCTGGCTTAGTCGCTAATAATTTTCTAGATACAGAGCTTAATACATGGATTGGACGTATCAATGCTATTGAAGAACAGGTTTTACCGGATGGATTTGAGAATTATCAATGTCGTAATAACCAATTAGCCTATTTGACCCTGCAATCTGATGATTTTTCAAATGCCATTGAACAAGCTAAAGCAAAGTATGATAGTGATAAAATTGGGGTTTTTTTAGGTACGTCCACATCTGGGATTTTATCCACTGAGCTAGCTTATGCAGAACTTCGCAATGGAGCTTTTTTAAATCCTGATTTATTACATTTTAGAGAACAACATAATAACTTTTCATTAGCAGAGTTTGTACAAAAATATTTCAATTTATGTGGCCCGGCACAAGTAATTTCAACAGCTTGTTCATCCAGTGCTAAGGTATTTGCTGCCGCTAGCAAATATATTGAGATGGGACTTTGTGATGCTGCTATTGTTGGTGGTGTTGATAGTCTTTGCCTTACCACCTTATATGGTTTTAATTCTTTGGAGCTACTATCTAACGAGGTTTGTCGGCCTTATGACCAAAATCGAAAAGGTTTATCTATAGGAGAAGCAGGTGCTTTTGCATTATTAGAAAAAGAGAATGATAATCCGCAAGATAGTTCGATTTATTTACTAGGCTATGGTGAGAGTTCTGATGCCTATCATATGTCATCCCCTCATCCTGATGGGCTTGGGGCTATTGAAGCAATACAAAGTGCCATCAATATGGCAAAACTAAGCCCTGAACAAATTAATTATGTAAATTTACATGGTACTGCAACACCAGTAAATGATAAGGTTGAAGATAAAGCAATATTTAATGTTTTTGGTCATACCACAAAGTGTAGTTCAACTAAAGGATGGACTGGGCATACCCTAGGTGCTGCAGGTGCTGTTGAAGCTATTTTTTCTGTGTTATGTCTAAAAAATAACTTTTTACCGGGTACTTTAAATACACAACAACTTGATGAGACATTAAAAAGTAATATTTTATTAGATAGTAGTTCTCAAGAATTACATACGGTACTTAGTAATTCTTTTGGTTTTGGAGGTAATAATTGTAGTTTAGTCTTTGCTGATAATCAGGGAGGACAAAGATGAAGCCAATTTACTTAAAGGCAATTTCAATTATTGCTCCTGGTATAAAAAACTGGAAAGAGGCAAAAGCCATCTTTAATGAAGAGATAGCTTATGAAGCTCAAGCAGTCACTAAAAAACTTGATACCTTTTTAGCGCCTAATACTCAACGACGAGCATCAAGAAATATTCAGCTGGCTTTGGCTTCCGTGCAACAAATTTGCTTAGACTCTCCCTTTGATAGTGAGAAGCTTCTATACGTTTTTACTTCCTGTAATGGTGATCTGACTATTTTTCATCAAATTAACTCAGCACTTAATTTACCTGGTCATCCAGTTTCACCAACAAAGTTTCATAATAGTGTCCATAATGCACCTGCTGGCTATACTTCTATTGCTTTAAATACGCAATCGCCTAGCACTAGTATTGCTTCTTTTCAGGATAGTTTTGCTAATGGTTTATTAGAAGCAACTGTTCAGTCACTTTCGACACAAAAGGATTGTTTGTTAGTGGCTTATGATGAAATACCACCGGAGCCTTTGCTCTCTTTATTTCCTGTAAAAGCAGATTTTTCCTGTGCCTTTATTTTATCAACAAATGCTGAAAATGCTCTTTGCCGACTAGATATTTCAATTACTAAAGGGCAGAAAATTAGTAGCATGAAAAATAGTCAATTTGAGCGATTAAGACATTGTAATCCACAAGCTAAAGTCATCCCCTTACTACATACAATCGCATGCAAAGAAAATCAGTCAATTTTTATGGGGTATAATCAACTTCAATTAAAAATTAAAGTAAGTGGCTTTTCACAATGAATAAATCACAAATCTGTCAGCTTCTTCCTCATTCAGGAACAATGTGTTTAATAGATGAAATAGTTTTATGGGATAAAGAGATGTTGCTGGCAAAAACAATGTCTCATACCGACCTAAAAAACCCTTTAAGTCATGAAAGCTCACTTAATAGTATTCATGGTGTGGAATATGCTGCTCAAGCAATGGCACTTCACTCAGCTCTTATGAAATCAGCGGAAAAGGAACAAACAGAGTCCAGGGGATACTTAGCCAGTGTTAAAAACATAAAAATTTTACAGGAATATTTATTTAAAAAACAATATGATGATTTAACACCATTATTTATTAAAGTTTTTGTTTTGATGGCAGGTAGTCAGGGGTTTACATATCAATTTGAAATATTAAAAAATGATAAAGTTTATATCTCAGGAAAAATAACAATATTCTTATTATGACAAATAAATATTTTAACAAAGATAGTATGAGTGCATTTGATGCACAATATGAAGCTCAAAAAATAGCTTTTGCTCCTATTATTTTTCAAGCAGCTAGAGTTATGCGTGATCAAGGTTTACTTGAACTTTTATATGATCATAGAAAATCAGGTATAGATTTTGAAGAAATAGTCCAGTTAAGTCATTTAAGTAGCTATGCTATCAAAGTTCTTCTTGAGACAGGCCTAAGTGCTCAGATTGTTTACTTGGCTGAAAATAAATATTTTTTAAGCAAGGTGGGTTTTTATCTTCTGAAGGATGAAATGACCAATATTAATATGGATTATAACCATTATGTTAATTATGAGGCCTTATTTTATCTTGATAAAAGTATAGAGGAAGGAAAGCCAGTTGGATTAAAAAAATTTGGTGACTGGGACACAATTTATCCAGGATTGACAATACTACCTGAAAAAGTTCGTGATAGCTGGTTTAAATTTGATCATTATTACTCAGACTCTGCCTATTATGACGTATTAAATATATTACAAAAACATGATATTAAAACTATTCTCGATATAGGTGGAAATACAGGAAAATTCTCAATTTATATTGCTCAACATAGTAATTCTATCTGTTTAACTATAGTTGATTTACCGGAACAAACAGCTGTTTCTCTTAAAAATATTACTGACAAAGGCTTTAATGATAGGGTTGGGATTCATAGTGCTAATGTCATGGATGAGAATCTACAATTACCAATGGATCATGATATTATATGGATGAGTCAATTTTTAGATTGTTTTAATGAGATGGATATCATATCTATTCTAAAAAAAGTTTCAAACTCCATGACAGAACATACCGAACTTTGGATTATGGAGCCATTATGGGATAGACAAAGGCATGAAACATCTGCATATTGCATTATTAATACCTCTCCGTATTTCACCTGTATGGCTAATGGGCAGAGTAAAATGTTTCATTCTGATGATTTAATACTATGCATAAAAAAATCAGGCTTAGAAATTGTTGAAATAATAGATAATTTAGGTATTTGTCAGTCAGTAATTCGTTGTCAGATAGCAAATGGTAATTTAGAAAAATGAAAACAGCATTAGTGACAGGTGGTAGTGGTGAAATAGGTAAAGCTATCTGTATACAATTATCTAAAGATAATTACCATGTTATTGTACATGCTAATAAGAATCTCACAAATGCTCAGCTGATTGTAGAGGAAATTATTGCATTAGGTGGTTCTGCTCAGGCTATCTCATTTGACATTACTGATTTTGATGAAACTAGTAAAAAGCTATCTAATATTCTCCATAAAAATCCCATTCAGATATTAGTCCATAATGCAGGGATACATGATGATGTCCCATTAGCGGGTATGGGCAAAAAACAATGGGATAGCGTTATTGATGTTTCTTTAAATGGATTTTTTAATATTACACAGCCTATCATGTTACCCATGATGAAAACTCGCTGGGGAAGAATTATTGCTATTGGCTCTATCGCAGGTGTAATGGGTAATCGTGGTCAGGCAAATTATGCAGCAGCGAAGGCTGGTCTAGCAGGGGCATGTAAATCACTTTCATTTGAAGTGGCCTCACGGGGAGTTACTGTCAATGTAATAGCCCCGGGAATCATTAAAACCAATATGATTAAAGATAGTTTTTCAGAAGAAAAAATTAAACAACTGGTACCCATGAAAAGAGCTGGTACTGTGGATGAAATTGCAGATTTAGTGAGCTTTATATCTTCTGATAAAGCCGCTTATATTTCAGGGCAAGTCATCTCCATTAATGGAGGTATGGTTTGACAGAACATGTTCAACATTTAAAATGGGCTGTATTGGTACCTGCTTATAATGAAAGCCTAACGATATTTCCTTTAATAAATAATATATTAGAATTTCAACCTACTCAGTTAATTGTTGTTAATGATTGCTCAACAGACAATACAGCTGAACTTATCAAGAAACTACCAATTACATTGATAAATAACCCTAAAAACCTTGGTAAGGCTGGTAGTTTGTGGCTAGGGTTTGAAAAAGCAATTGACTTAGATTTAGATATTGTTATTACTATTGACGGTGACGGACAACATGATCCAAAAGATATTTCTAAATTAATAGAAAAATATATTCAAAAAAAGAATAATATTATAATAGGATCTCGAAAGAGAAATCCGGAAACTCAGCCTTTTGCACGCTATTTTGCAAATAAATTTGCTAATTTTTGGGTGTCCTGGGCTGCAGGATATAGAATATCTGATAGCCAGTCTGGTTATAGAGTTTATCCTATAAGTTTATTAAAAACTATTGAACCCTTAAAGCAAAGCCAGGGCTTTGTTTTTGAAAGTGAGGTATTAATTGAAGCTGCCTGGCAGGGATATTACTCTGACTCTGTAGAAATTAAAGCGATTTATCCTGAAGAAAGAAGAGCCAGCCATTTTAAACCTTTTCAGGATATTATGAAAATCACTAAAATGGTTGCATCAAGATTGTTTGAACAGAATATGAATCTTAGGGGGTTATATTCAGTCATTACAAATAAAAACCAATAATACCTGTATCGTGTTATTGGTTTTATTTGATTACCTATTAATTGAGTGTGTTTTTATAAAGAATAGACCTGATTATTAATCGCATTACTTAAATTCTGGATCCAACCATTATAATTAGAATGAATCACAGCCTGTCCATCATGGTTAGGATCACTTGCTTTGTAATCTAGATTAGTACTATCAACATAATTAATACTATAGTTTGTTGTTGTATATTTAACCTTTACTCTAGCTACATGATCTCTTAGATATAAAGTGGCATTTATTTCACCAGGCTTAACTTTTTTCATCTGCCAACCAAGTCCATTCCCAGCGATAATAATACTTTTAGTAACATCATTAAGTTTCATAGTAGCATCTGTGTTAAGTGCAGCATCATTAATATTTAAGATTGGTGCAGACTTACAAGCGACTAAAAATACAGCGAGCAGTAGAAGTAAAAAAGTTCTTCTTACAATTGTCATAAAGTTTCCTTGTTTAATATTTTTTTATGTGTTTTGATCATAATCAAATAAAATATAAATTTCAATATTAATATCATGAACTCTTTTGATAAGTAGGAATCCCTAGACAAACTTAAGTTATGGAGTTTTAATTTGCTGGATAAGAAAATAGTGATACAACAAACTCAATGTTGGCTTGATAAGTTTATTATTGCTCTGAATATTTGTCCCTTTGCAAGTAAAGAGAGGGATAAAGGAAGTATTCGCTTTTTTGTGGATGAAAATTCTAACCTTGCTAATGTATTGGAAAATTTTGTTCTGGAGTGTGAGCGGCTGGATCAGAATGATGAAATTGAAACAACTTTGTTTATTTTAGGGGCCATGGCTGAGGATTTTGAAGATTATCTGGATTTCCTGGATATTGCTAATCAATTGCTTATTTCTCAGGGTTATGAAGGAGTTTATCAGCTGGCTAGTTTTCATCCGCAATATATGTTTGCTGAAAGTGAAAAAGATGAGGCTGCTAATTATACCAACCGTTCACCTTATCCTATGTTACATATTATCCGTGAAGAGAGTCTTGAAAAAGCTTTGCTGACTTATCCTAATCCGGAATTGATACCTGAAAACAATATAGCACTTTGTCGAAAAATGGGCGTAGAGAAAACTCAGGCGATTTTGTCTGCTTGTCTGGCTTCTAGTTAGAAGTTAATTTTATCCCTGAAAGTATTTCTCTTTTCTTTCCTAAGCCCGGTACTTTGGTCATATTAAATCCTGCTTCTTGCAGGCCACGACGTACAATACCTGCTGAACTAAATGTACTTATAGTTGTGCCCGGCTTGCTGAGCTTTGTGATGCTATTAAATAAATCCTGATTCCACATGTCAGGATTTTTGGCCGGTGAAAACCCATCCAGATACCAGGCATCTATTTTATTACTTTGCTGATCTGTAAGTGACGGGGATAAATTTTTTAAAGCAGAAGAAGCATCTTCAATTAATAAATTTAAAATTATTCTGCCATTAAATAAATCTAATTGAATTTGATTATTTTTAAATTCTACTGGGTAGTGTGCTTGCAGTTCCTCACAATAGAGGGATAATTGTGGCCAGTTTTTGTTGAAGATTGAAAAAACCTGTATTAAATCAACTTTATTTAGGGGATATTTTTCTATGGAAGTATATTCCAGAGTAGAGTTTAAACTTGAAGTCTGCAGCCAATGCATTGCAGTGATAAGAAAGTTTAAGCCCGTACCGAAGCCGGTTTCAGCAATTCTAAATATTTGTTGCTTGTCTGTCAAATCTATAAATGCCTGAGGGAGATTGTTTTGTTTTAAGAAAACATATTCTGTTTCCTGAAAGCCTCCATCGGTGGAAAAATAAAAATCCTGAAACTGTTCAGAAAAAGGTTCGCCACTTTCAAGCCAGTGTATTTTTGCATATTGTGGCATATTAGAAAGCTTATGGATTTAATGGGGTGAATTGATGTTGTTTGTGAGATTGTTTATTTAACCTATCCTGTTTAATAAAATTAATCACAGCAGAGCTTAGATTACTACCTGACCAGTCTTGCTTATTGGCAGAGTATTGTGAACTTTCCAGGGTATTAATGGCATTGATGAGTGGTTCATCTAGGATTAATTCAATAATCTGTGATAAACCATTTAATGATGGCTTATTAAAGTAAAACTGTGCCCAATAAACCAGTGCATCACTGCTATTGTGCGCATCATTGTTTTGACAATAGACTTGTAGACTTTTTAAAAGCTGATCATGTTCTTCTTTTGATGACTTTGACTTTTGTTGTGTGCTATTTGTTTTTTTAGATTTACTCTTTGAAAGAGCCATAATCAATAAAATAAGAGTAATCAGCCAGCTAATTAATAAGCCTATGCTAATCCAAAACCAGATATTTTTAGTCAGAGCAACTGGTTTATATACAATTTTTTCTATTGTTTCAGTAATGGTGTTAATGGAGGATTTATCTGCTGTACCATTAGTTGTGTCAGGCTTAGTGGCTTCAATAGGGGGACTAACAGGTTCAGCCTGAATGTCAGGGTTATTCTGAGCCACTAAGGTTTTGGCTTCAAGTATAGCTGTTTCTACTTGCCTGGTTTTAACATTCCACCAGTTAATTTTAATTTCAGGTAGTGTAAAGAGGCCTTCTCTCAATGGAATAATTGCAATAGTATCACGACGTGAACCCACAACTTTTCCATTGACCAATTGAGAATTGAGTTGTTCTTTATCTGGGTAGCTTTTTATTGACTTTGAAGAGGGGACACTTAAGGCTGGTAATTGAGAGCCCAGCAGACCTGTTGCGCGAACAACAATATGTCGGGTAATGGCTTCTCCTGATACAATATTTGAGGGATCTTCAAGAATTTCAGATTCTATAACCAGACTTTCTGCTGGCAGCCAGTTTTTCCCGCTATAGTCTTCAGGAATGGGGAGGATATTAAGTGTAAGTGGTTTCGTGCGGCTCGCAATTTGACGGCCGGGCTGAGAAAATAGTGAATAATTTTGTCGAACTTCTATATTGCCATTAAATACGATAGGCGGGATGATTAACTCACCACTTTGCTGGGGATAAATGGCATAGGTTCTCTCAACAATATTATAACGATGTTTTGAGATCACCTTATTATAGTTATTATCCTCGCCTAGCTTTTCAATGACCGTATTAGTAAGTTCTAGTTCACTGAGTGAGGCATTGGTAAAGCGCACCCGATGAAATAATTGCACCTTAAGCAAAATTTGCTGTTGCACATAAAATTCATTTTCTTCGTTATCAACAATTGAAACTTTTAAAAAAGCTTCTTTTCCATCGATTCCTGGTGTGGTTGATGGTTGACGGATAATTAAATGAATAGGCTTAGTGCTTTCATCTCCTACTATTATGGCGGGAATACTGATTTCACCAGTATTTTTGGCTAGCAGACTAATACTCCAGGTATGAGTACTGGATGTCTTGCCATTAATAAAGCTAAAGTTTTTACTCTGGCTTTTATTAATGATTTTAAAATCATTTTCAAGTACTGATAAGTCAGGGTCGTCTGAGTTATCACTGGATTTTAGTTGTAGAATAATACTTTCATCAATACTTAAAACAGTACGACCGGTTGATGCCGTGACTTTTGCTAAAGTATCTGTAATAGGCAAAAGAATTATAAAAATGAATAGTATTAAGTGTTTCAGCATTACCATGGATCACCCTTATATTGTTGCGGTGCATTTTGTTGTCTTTGTTTGTTCATTGAATTATTACGAAATTTAACACGTAATAGTTCTCCGGGATTATCCGGAATTCTTTGTAACCATTGTTTTAGAGATTGTTGTTCTTCCTGGCTTAGTTGAGAGAGTACATCTTCTGCACTATTTTCTCCCTCCTGGCTTTCAGTTTCCTCTGCCTCTTGTTCAGAAGGGGGGGAAGCTTGTTCTTTAGGCTCTTGTGCATCCTGCTGAAATTCTTTCTCAGCTTGATCTTGCTGAGATTGTTCCTGATCTGAGTTGTTTTCCTGATTAGATTGTTCAGAGGCGTTATTGTCCTGCTTGTCCTCTTGTTCAGGTTCATTGCTTTTTGAATCTGTTTGCTGATTCTCATCATTAGATTCTTGTTGCTGCTGATTTTCAGAATCACTTTCCTGTTGATCTTTATTTTCCTGCTGCTGATCATCTTGAGAGCTCTGATCAGATTTTTGTTGTTCCTGCTGCTGTTTTTGCTGTGCTAATAACTCTTTGACATAGTCACGGTTTTTTACCACATCTGGTAAATCTGAAGTCTTTTCCAATGCCTGACCATAACTTTCAATCGCCTGCTCGTACTTCTGCATATTGGCCAGAGCATTAGCTTTATTGTACAGACTTTCAGCATCATCAAATTGTTCATATTGCTCTATAGCCTTATCAAACTCTCCGGCACGATAATGTGCACCAGCTTTCCATTGTGGATTGTTAAATTTTTCTGCTGCCTGATTATAGTTCTTTTTGTTAAAGTCTTTTTGACCCCGTTGATCCTCAGTCATCCAGAGATTATTCCATTGGTCACTGTTGATAAACTGATAAGCTTTTTGTTTGAGTGTCTTTGACTCTTCTGCTTCAATAATCTGTGTTTCTGCCTGTACCGGTTGATTATAGATAAGTGGGGAAAGCAGTATTAAAAAACTCAGGGATAATAAACCACGACGAAATAGCAGTAATACCAGAGGAAGAATTAATAATATGACATAGCCACCGGCATCTACCCATTGTTGTATCTGGTTATCCTGTTCAATAGTATTATTGTTATTGCTTAAGTTTCTTTCTAATAAGGACTGGAAATCACTATCATCCAGTGAAAGCTTATGATATTGTCCGCCACCCTCATGGGCTAATGTTTTAAGTGATCCGGCATTTAGCTTACTTAATATAACCTTGCCCTGCTTATCTTTGATAAAGCCACCAGAATTGGAAATGGGGATAGGAGAACCGGCACGACTGCCGATACCAATGATAGAAAGTTGATAGCCCTGTTGTCTAAGTTGTTTAACCTGTTGTGTAATGCTCTTCTGATGAGCAGAATCAATACCATCAGTTATTAGTAATATATCGCCCTGCATAAAACCAGCGTTCATTAAAAGATCTTTGGCTCCGATTAAAGCATCTTTCATATGACTGCCGGGTAGGGGCATGATTGAAATTTCCAGAGCGGGTAATAAAGAAATAATGGTTTTATTGTCAATGGTTAAAGGGCTAACGGTATGAGCATCTCCGGCAAAGGCTATTAAGCCTGTTTGACCTTCCTTTTTTTGCTTTAAAATATCAATTAATTTAAGTTTAGCTCTTTCCAGACGTGAGGGTTTAACATCGTTGGCATTCATGGATAAGGAAAGATCCAGGATAATAACCAGAGCATCATCCTGTTGAAAAATAGGTTGCTCTTTTTTCTCCCAGCTTGGACCTGCCATAGCAATCAGAAGCAATGAAAAAATCAGCAGAAAAAAGCTAAAGGTACCCAGCCATTGCCATTTTGAGGTGTTTTGTTGCTGTTCCTGTATCAGTTGATATTGTAATAGTGGTGCATCACAAACACTGTCCCAGTGATTTTTATATCTGAAGTTTTTGACAATAAAAATTAATAGAATGCCAACTAGTGGAATCAGCCATAGCCACTCTGGTCGTAAAAAATGAAAATTAGCGGGCATCAATGGGCTCTCCTCATGCTGTTTTGCAATAATAATATGAGTAGACTCATAAAAAATGCAATGCCAAGAGGCCAGTAAAAAAGAGATTTAGTGGGGCGATAAGTTAAACTATCAGACTCAACAGGTTCCAGTTGATCCAGAGTTTGATATATTTTATGTAACTCTTCTGTATCCCGGGCACGAAAATATTGCCCGCCAGTAAGTTGTGCAATCTTTTTTAAAGATTTTTCATCTAAATCTTTAGAAGGATTTACTTTTTGACGACCAAAAAAAGAACGTACAATAATTTCATCTGCACCAAAACCAATGGTATAAATTTTAATACCGATTTGTTTGGCCAGCTTAGCTGCAGTCACCGGATCAATTCCTGCATTATTTGAACCATCAGTGAGTAAGATGAGTACTCGTGAATCACTTTGATCAGCAGGTAAATCTTTTAGTCGCTTAACGGCTAGACCAATAGCATCACCAATGGCTGTCGCTTTCTGTCCAGCCAT
>JADFVK010000185.1 GCA_015222495.1 Pseudomonadota bacterium | reverse complement strand
TCAGAAAGTAATCAATATGCACATGTGTATTTACCGGCAGGTACCTGGGCGGAAAAAGAAGGCGTGATGACCAATACTGAGCGTCGTATTAATCTTATTAATGCCATTACCCCCCCTCCGGGAGAAGCCAAAGCAGATTTATGGATTTTCAACCAGATGGCTAAGCGTTTCAATTCAAATAATAGAGATGATAATAAGGTAAATTTTCCTGATAAGTCAGCAGATATCTTTTTAGAAATGGGTGAATTATCAAAGGGACGTTTAGCAGATATTTCCGGGATGAATCATCAGCTACTGGAAAAAAATAGAGGCATTCAATGGCCCTATACAGAAAAGCAAGCAGCGGTAGGTGAAGCCCCTCCTTCTGGTGGTAAGAGATTATACACAGAGACTGCCACCTTTAGATATCCAGATGGTAAAGCCAAACTAATCCCATTGCCCTTTATTGATAATAATGAAGTGCCCGATGAAAAATTCCCAATCTGGCTTAATACCGGTAGATTGATTGAGCATTGGCATGGTCGTACAAAAACCGGAAAAATTGGTAATAATAATAAATACAGCCCTATCCCATTTATTGAAATTAATCCGGATTTGGCATTGGAGCTGGGTATAAAACGTGGTGAATATGTGCGCTTGGTATCAAGGCGTTCGGATGCGGTGGTGATGGCAACACCGACACATCGTGTACCGAAAAATATGGTGTTTTTACCTTTTCATTTTCATGACTGTGCTAATCGTTTAACTTTAGGTTTGCTGGATCCTCATTCGAGACAGCCGGCTTATAAACAATCAGCTATTAGAATAGAAACAATTGAAGATCAAAAAGCCGCTGCGCAATTAAGTATGGAAATGCGTAATTTTTAAAGTTTGAATCTCCCCCTACTTTTGGTTAAAAAAGGGGGAAGAAAAAGCTAATAAGTACTTATTTTATCTATATTGGAAAATTTATGTTTGCAAGACGTGATAATGAACCAGCTTATGCTCTGCTAGTTAAGAGTGATAATAATGAAGCTGTTGCTAATGACAATAATCGTTATGGTACACCAATAGAAACCATACAAAATCATCCTGATCTTAAGAATAAATCACTCAATATCAATGAAGATAGTGAAATTAGTGAGAATCCCGATAGATATAAGCAGCATGGTTTTTATTTTAATGCTGATAATTGTATTGCCTGTCATGCCTGTGAAGCAGCCTGTAGTGAAAAGAATGATAATCCTGCACATATTGCTTTTCGTTCAGTAGGTTTTGTTGAAGGAGGCACTTATCCAGCTTACCAACGCCTGAATATTTCTATGGCTTGTAACCATTGTGATGATCCCGTTTGTCTTAAGGGTTGCCCTACCCGTGCCTATACTAAGTTTGCAGAATATGGTGCAGTCTTACAGGATCCGGATATTTGTTTTGGCTGTGGTTATTGTACCTGGGTCTGTCCTTATAATGCACCACAACTTGATCCGGAAAAGGGTCAGGTGACTAAGTGTAATATGTGTGTAGATCGTCTTGAAGTGGGTTTAAAGCCAGCCTGTACATCAGCCTGCCTGGGTAATGCCCTGGACTTTGGTGTGATTGAAGATATTCCAGAAAATCGTACCCAGGCTAAAGTAAATATTCCCGGTTTTCCAAGAACGGATATTACCCATCCGAATATTCGCTTTGAACAAAAGCGTACCACTCAAAGAGAAATGACACGAGTGGATCAAACAGCGATTAAATATCATCGTATAGATGAACCCTCTACAACTTATGAAGAAAGTTCCTTTGTTCCGGAACTGGATCCAAAGCAGGGTTTTTTACGTCAATGGAACTTGAAAAAGTTATTAGGTTCCCATGAAAATGCACATATTATATTCACTATCAGTGCTCAATTAGTGATGGGTGCATTTTTATGGTTGTTTGCAGGTACATTTGTTAGTGAAGCAAATAGTGGTTTAGCTGGATTGTCTACCAGTGTTGCTTATTTGCCAAGTCTGGTTGTGCTGCTTGCTTTGATAACAATTGGTCTCTATAAATTAAATATGCACTTAGGTAAGCCGCATCGTTTTTATCGTGGTTTTTATAATCTGAGGCATTCACCTGTAAGTCGTGAAATTGCCGGGGTTAGTTTGTTTTTTGCCGGACTGGTATTGTTTACACTATTGGCTTTCTTTGATTCTCCATTCTTTAATACACTTCAATTTATAGCCGGCATTATTGCCATGACAGGATTAGTTTTTGGTGGTTATTTTATGTATAAGCTTTATCGCATAGAAGCCCGCCCTTTCTGGAATCATATTAATACGGCAACTTCTTTTATAGCAACAGGTCTGGTTCTTGGTTCTCTCTATATTGCTTTATTTAATATGCTTATGGGTGGTATTAGTCAATCATTGAATAGTCTTTTATTAGCAGTCATTAGTATTGCTTTAGTCATTGAAATTATAGGTCTCTGGTTGCATCGTCAAAGTTTAAAAGCGGCCCATAGTGAAGGAGTTGCTTCTTTTTATGAACAAACTACAACTTATGGCTATAGTTATATGCTCAGAAATACACTATTAGTTCTATCACTGATATTTAGTTTGGCTTTGTTATTAACAGCTTATCAATCTGTCTGGGCATACGCAATACTGACAGTTATGACATTAACTTCGGTAATTATAGGTAGAGCATTGTTTTATGTTGTAGTTATTCCTACGACAATGCCGGGTGGCTTTTTCTGGAGAAATCAGGGCTTTGTCGAACATGCTCGGGAGACGGGTTTAGCTGATATGCCGCAGATGGGTGTTGTTTATGAAAAGCACCATGCTTTTAACATTAAAGAGTTATTAGAAACGATTCAAAGCACCTCAATGAAAGAGAAAATTGCTCAATTGAAACGAATATTTACAGGCTAGTTATTTAGCATAATAATACTTTTCAAAGCCTTCCTTAGTTAAAGGCTTTGAAAAGAGATAGCCCTG
>JADFVK010000184.1 GCA_015222495.1 Pseudomonadota bacterium | reverse complement strand
GCTCTGAATCCAGGCAGAGATCGTAAATATTTTGTGCCTGTCGATGAGGAAAGCGTTTATGCAATGCATCATAAAATTTCTTTTCTAATACCGGAATGCCTTCTGCACGGCGACGGCGATGACCAATGGGATATTCAACTTCAACTTTTTCAGTACTGCTGCCATCTTTAAAAAATATTTGGATAGCATTGGCTATGGAACGTTTTTCCGGATCATAATACTCTTTAGAATAACGACTATCTTCCTGAACTTGCATTAATTCTCTTAATTGATCTATTTGCGGATTTTGTGCGATATTATCTTCATAATAATCTGCAGTGAGTTCGCCATATAGAAGACCTATGGCCACCATATATTGTAAACAATGATCACGATCAGCCGGGTTATGCAGAGGACCTTGTTTAGAAATAATTCTAATGGCTGAGTCCTGAGTAGTTAATTCAATACGTTCTATCTGAGCAATTTTCTCCACAACTTCCGGGTGCAGTATTAAGGCACACTCTACTGCAGTCTGAGCATGAAATTCAGCAGGGAATGATATCTTAAAAAGAACCTGCTCCATCACATAGCTGCCATAGGGGCGCTGGAATTTAAATTTTTCACCCTTAAATAACACATCGTAAAAACCCCATTGAGGTGCACTTAGAACACTGGGCATGCCCATTTCTCCTCTTGCCACCATCATTGCCAGTCGTACGGCTCTGCTTGATGCATCTCCTGCAGCCCATGATTTGCGTGAGCCGGTATTGGGTGAATGACGATAAGTTCGTAATGACTGTCCATCAACCCAGGCATGTGAAAGAGTATCAATGACTTGATCTTTGTCCAGACCTAACATCACTGCAGCGACAGCAGCAGAAGCGACCTTCACTAACAGAACATGATCAAGCCCGACACGATTATAACTATTCTCTAAGGCTAATACTCCCTGGACTTCATGGGCTTTTACCATAAAGTGCAGCAGCATTTCCATATTCATCGGGGCTTTGCCTTCTGATATTGCTTTACGGCTTAAATAATCTCCCAGGGCTAATATGGCACCCCAGTTATCTGATGGATGGCCCCATTCGGCAGCCAGCCAGGTATCATTAAAATCCAGCCAACGTACCAGTGCGCCGATATCCCATGCAGCTTTGACTGGATCTAATTGAAAGTGAGTTCCAGGGACCCGAGCACCATTGGGTACAATAGTCCCCGGTACCAATGGTCCTAGATGTTTTGCAGCTTCCGGATACTCAAGTGCCATTAACATACAGGCGAGGCTATCCATTAAATTATTACGTGCAGTATCTAAGGCTTCCGCTGATGTGACTTTGTAATCACAAACATAATCCGCAATATCAACTAACTCCTGATCAGCATCCGGGCGTATATTACTCTCTACATTATTTGAACTCATCGTATATTTCCTAATTTCAATATTAATTTAAGCTCGTTCATCAAGTGGTTTCCATACTTGATTCTCAGGGCCTGTATAATTGGCATTGGGTCTGATAATTTTTTTATCAATTCGCTGTTCAATAACATGTGCCACCCAGCCGCTTGTTCTTGAGATAATAAAAATCGGGGTAAATAATGAAGTGGGAATTTCTAACATATGATAGGAAACTGCTGAGAACCAATCCAGATTGGGAAACATTTTTTTAAGGTCCCACATCACTGTTTCCAGACGATCAGCAACGTCATACATTAACAGTTCATTACGATCTTTTGATAGTGATTGAGCTACTTTTTTGATCATATCATTGCGTGGATCACCGATAGTATAAACCGGGTGTCCAAAGCCAATAATAATTTCTTTTTGACTGACTCGTTGGCGAATATCAGCTTCTGCAGCATCAGCGCTTTGATAGCGTTGTTGAATTATACAGGCAGCCTCATTGGCACCACCATGCTTAGGCCCGCGTAATGCTCCAATAGCACCGGTAATGGCAGAGTGTAAATCTGATTCCGTGCCTGCAATGACTCTTGCAGCAAAGGTGGAAGCATTAAATTCATGTTCGGCATATAAATTAAGTGAAATATGCATGGCACGAACTTGTGCTTCAGTGGGTGATTTACCATGCATAAGGTGTAAAAAATGACTGGCAATACTGTCATCATCAGTATCAAGCTCTATTTTGTTACCATTTTGAGAATAGTGCCACCAATAAAGAAGAATTGAGCTAAAACTGGCAATCATCCTATCGCCAATTGTCCGAGCTGCTTCTATATCATGCTTGTCATCTTCCGTTTCAAGAGTTCCCAGCATTGAACAGCCGGTACGCATAACATCCATTGGGTGCGCACTGGCGGGGATTTGTTCCAGTACATTTTTTAAGGACTGTGGAATTGTTCTAAGTTTTTTGAGTTTTTGCTTATAAGCCACTAACTCAGTTTTATTAGGCCATTTCTCATGAATTAACAGGTAAGCTACTTCTTCAAAATCTGCCTTGTCGGCAAAATCAAGAATGTTATAGCCTCTATAATGTAAGTCATTGCCTGTACGTCCCACTGAGCAAAGAGCAGTATTTCCTGCCGTTACACCTGATAATGCAACTGATTTTTTTGCTCTTGGTGCGCTGGCTATGGTCATTTTTTCTGTTGACATAATTTAAATCTCCGAAGGCTTTTTTGCTTCCTTAAATAAGATATCAAGTTTCTGCTCGTAGTGATGATAATCAAGAAACTCATACAATTCTTCTCGAGTTTGCATTTGTTTGAGTGCAGGCTGCTGGGTGCCATTATTGAGTAGAGTTTGATAAACATTGAGTGCAGCAGCATTCATTGCTCTAAAGGCAGATAGAGGATAAAGTGCTAATTTAACGCCAACTGAATTTAACTCCTCTGTAGTAAATAAAGGGGTTGCCCCAAACTCAGTAATATTCGCTAAAACAGGCACACCTACGGCATCAACAAAACAACGATATTGTTCTAATGTATTCATCGCCTCAGGAAAAATCATATCTGCTCCTGCTTCAACACAGGCAATTGCTCGTTCAATTGCTGCATCCATTCCTGCCACAGCCAAAGCATCTGTACGTGCCATAATGACTAAATCATCAGTACGTGCGTCAACTGCTGCTTTGATTCTGTCGACCATCTCGGACTGAGAAACAATTTCTTTGCCGGGGCGATGACCACAGCGTTTAGTTTGGATCTGATCCTCAATATGTACACCAGCAGCACCGGCATTACTCATCTCTTTTATGCTACGGCTAATATTAAAAGCACTACCCCAACCGGTATCAATATCAACCAATAATGGCAGGCTAGAGGCAGAAGTAATGCGACGTACATCAGTCAGTACATTATCCAGTGACGTCATGCCTAAATCAGGAATGCCATAAGAAGCGTTAGCAACACCGGCACCTGATAAATAAATAGCCTTAGCTCCGGTTTTTTCAGCCATTATCGCTGTATATGCATTGATAGTACCCATTACCTGAAGAGGGTTTTCAGTTTCAACGGCATTTCTTAGCATGGCAGCGGGGCTGGAAGTTTTATTTGAATTTAATTTCATTTGTGTATTCTTATTGGTTAATGGCTTTTATCTAATCAGTTAATGACTTCTCAATATATAGACGAGATAAACGAATATGTCTACGCATTAATAGTTCTGCCATTTCAGCATCTCTATCAAGTAAAGCATCCATAATTAAACTATGTTCTTTAGCTGC
>JADFVK010000183.1 GCA_015222495.1 Pseudomonadota bacterium | reverse complement strand
GGCTTGCAGGTTTATACGGCTGAACACCTATTGGAAGTCTGTGCTTTTTTAAAAGGTGAAAAGAAACTTTTAACAGCTGAAGCTATCAAAGTTGAAAATCAGCATATTTATAGTACTTGTTTATCTGATATACGTGGACAGCAAAGAGCCAAGAGGGCTTTAGAAATAGCCGCGGCCGGTCGACATTCACTACTTATGCGTGGATCTCCAGGAACAGGTAAGACTATGTTAGCCAGTCGTCTGGTGACTATTTTACCTGATATGAATGAGGATGAGGCAGAGGAAGTGGCTGCCATTCGTTCTATTTGTGGTGAGTCAGTGAATCCTGAAAATTGGCAATTGCGTAGTGTGAGAGTTCCACATCATACGGCTTCAGCAGTGGCCTTGGTAGGTGGTGGTAGTTATCCAAAGCCGGGTGAAATTAGTCTGGCTCATAATGGTGTTTTGTTTTTAGATGAGCTTCCGGAATTTAGTCGTAAGGTACTGGAAGTATTAAGAGAGCCTTTGGAATCAGGTAAAATTGTCATTTCCAGAGCAGCCAAACAGGCAGAATTTCCAGCTTCTTTTCAATTAATTGCCGCAATGAATCCTTGTCCTTGTGGCTATTGGGGCGATGTACAAAATAATTGTCGTTGTACCAGTGAACAGGTACAGCGTTATCAGAATAAATTATCAGGTCCTTTCCTTGATCGTATTGATATGCATATCGAAGTCCCATCTTTATCACATAAAGATCTGCAGGAAAGTAGTGAAACTATAGAAACCAGCCAGGAAGTGAAAATAAGAATTATTGCTGCACAAAAACGCCAAAAAAAGAGGCGTTCGCATAATAATGCCTATTTGACGAATAAAGAAATTGAGCAGGATTGTCGCTTATCGGAGCAAAACCAGTTGGTTTTACAAAAAACGATGGAAAAAATGAGACTGTCAGCTCGTGCTTATCATCGGGTTTTAAAACTGGCCAGAACAATTGCTGATTTAGAGTCTAGCAAAGATATTCAATTGCATCATTTGACAGAATCTATTAGTTATCGCAAAGTAGATTCTTTGTTTACTTAGAGACTAGGACTATAGAAAAAGAATCTTTCTTAGTTTTTAAAAATAAGATATTATATGCTCAAACTGTGAATATCCCTAAAAATTAATTGGAGAACAATATGTTAAAACAATTATTTGTGACCTTATGTATCTTAAGTTTCACTTTTTCGTCCAGTGTTTTCTCTGCACCTAATAAAAATGCGTATAAGAATGCTAATGAAAATGCATCATTTAAAAATGGTAAGAATGGTGATAGAGATGATATTCGTGATGACATAAGAGATAAG
This sequence comes from Pseudomonadota bacterium, assembly GCA_015222495.1. Lineage (GTDB taxonomy): Bacteria > Pseudomonadota > Gammaproteobacteria > GRL18 > GRL18 > GRL18. The sequence continues at coordinate 7,336 of JADFVK010000183.1, read as the reverse complement.
TATGATCGTGATGATGATCGAGTTGGTGATCATCGTTATGATCGCAGAGATGAATATAAAGATCGCAAAGATGGTGATTGGGATAAAAAAGATAAGCAGAAGAAAAAAGATAAAGGTGGTAAGGGTAAAAAAAATAAGTAATTTTGATTCAGGGCTGTTGATCTAAAGATCAGGTGTAGAAGTATTTAAGCATGATCAACGGACATCAAGGGCTTCATTGTTTGTAGCAAACTGCTGAATAAATAGATATTTTTTTCTTCTTCCTTTGCTAATAATTGCTTCATATGATCACGCTGTGTGGGCATGCTGAAGCAAGCGGGGCAGCTATCAGGAATCACCGGGAGTTTAGCCGCAATAGCATAGGCAGAGGTGAGTGTTTCACGGGTATATACCAGGGGACGAATAACCCTTAAATCACCTGATTGAATAGAATAGTTGGCTTTCATGGTTTGTAATTTACCATTATGAAAGGCGGACATTAAAAAACTTTCAGCCAGATCATCTAAATGCTGTGCCAGGGCTAGAATATTATAGCCTTTCTTCCTTGCTGTTGTGTATAAAATTCCACGTTTCATGCGGGAACAGAAAGAACAAAAAGAATCTCCATCCATAGAATCTTCAGCTTGATCCATTATCGCCTGTTGTTGATAAAAATACGGAATATCCAGTTTTGCCAAATACTCCTTTAATGGGGAAGGATCAAAGCCTTCTATTTGCGGATCAACGGTAACAGCACCTAGATGAAATTTAACAGGAGAATATTGTTTTAAATGATGCAGGATTAATAATAAAGATAAAGAATCCTTTCCTCCGGATACGCCCAGCAATATCCTATCACCCTCATTTATCATTTTAAAATCAGCAATAGCACGCCCTACATGGCGCATAAGCCGTTTTGGCGGTTTAAGATAATCTTTCTTTGTCATAAGTATAGCTATCTTTATTTGAATTTTTAACGGAATGTTTCATTTTTCTTGAATACTGCTCTGATGTCAACTATCCTGAATGATAATATCAATGGGAGAATAATATGCTGGGTTTTGATACATTTGTAATTGGTTTTTTAGGATTAGTCGTTGCATTGATTGTAATGGGTGTGAAGAAAGTTAATCAGGGAATGGAATATACTGTTGAACGTTTTGGACGTTTTACCAAATCATTACGACCGGGCTTGAATCTGATTATTCCAGTGATGGATAACATTGGTCATAAAGTGAATATGATGGAGCGGGTAATGGATGTGCCTTCTCAGGAAGTTATTACCAAAGATAATGCCATGGTAAGAGTAGATGGAGTGATATTTTTTCAGGTAATGGATAGTGCTCTGGCTTCATATGAAGTGAATAATCTTGAACATGCGATTTTAAACCTGACCATGACCAATATTCGTACTGTCATGGGATCTATGGATCTGGATGAATTATTATCCAAGCGTGATCAGATTAACACACAACTTTTAAATGTGGTGGATGAGGCGACGACGCCATGGGGAGTCAAAGCCAATCGTATTGAAATTAAGGATATTTCACCCCCCAAGGATTTAGTCGATTCTATGGCCAGGCAAATGAAAGCAGAACGTGAAAAACGTGCCAGTATTTTAGAAGCTGAAGGAGAACGTCAGGCAGAAATTCTTCGCGCTGAGGGTGAGAAACAGGCTGTTATTCTACAAGCAGAGGGTGATCGTGAAGCAGCTTTTCGTGAAGCTGAAGCCAGGGAAAGATTGGCAGAGGCAGAAGCTAAGGCCACTATGATGGTTTCTCAGGCGATTGAAAAAGGCAATATCAATGCCATTAATTATTTTGTGGCAACTAAGTATGTTGATGCATTAAAAGAAATAGGCAGTGCTGAGAATCAAAAGCTGGTATTTATGCCCTTGGATTCATCAGGTATTATTGGGGCATTAGGTGGTATTGGAGAATTAGCGAAAGAAGTTTTAAAAAAGGATGATAAAGTAGATTAAAGCATCTTTTCTGCTAACAGATATCTAAATAGGAGCAAGCTAGTGGAGTCAATATTTACGCAAATGGAATTCTGGCATTGGTTAACCATTGCTGTAGTGCTTATTTTTCTGGAAATACTCAGTCCGGGAGTATTTTTCCTGTGGTTGGGTTTAGCTGCCGGTGCGGTGGGTATTGTTATGGCTATTATTCCGCAATTAAGCTGGCAGATGCAGTTTATATTACTGGCTTGTTTTTCACTGGTTAGTGTTGCTATGTGGCGTTTCAGTAGGAAACTCTTTCCTCAAAATGAAGCTGAAGTTTCTCATTTGAATCGTAGAGGAGAGCAGTATATAGGACGTACATTTACTTTACTGGAGCCTATTGTCAATAGTACAGGAAAAATCAAAGTGGATGATTCAAGCTGGCGTGTGAAGGGTGAGGATGCACCGATAGGCACTCAGGTTAAAATCACTGGCGTTAAGGGGATTGTTTTTGATGTAGAGAAGGTATAAGTCCTGCTTAAGATTTTTTTATATTTTTGAAATATTCTCAAAACCGCTCTAACACCTGAAAGAACAACAATTCCTAGTCTATATTCCGTTATATCTTCAAAGATAGCAGGATAAAAAGGCAAAAAACTTTAGATTTTTTATCATTTGTCTATGCTATTGTGAGTTATTGTGAATAAATTCTGATTTATATCAAACAATCCGCTATAATGCCTTGTTTCAAAATCACCATACAATGAGTGATTATTGACTTCCTTCTAACTATAGCTTAATTTTTGGACTTTCACAGTGAAAGATATTAATAAAATCAGAAATATCGCCATTATTGCACACGTTGATCATGGTAAAACAACTCTTGTTGATGAATTACTCAAACAATCAGGAACTTTTGACGATCGTCAGGAAGTTTCAGAACGCATGATGGATTCTAATGACCTGGAAAAAGAACGTGGTATCACGATTTTATCCAAAAATACCGCCATTGAATGGAATGGCTATCATATCAATATTGTGGACACACCAGGACATGCTGACTTCGGTGGTGAAGTTGAACGTGTATTATCCATGGTTGATTGTGTTTGTCTGTTGGTTGATGCTGTTGAAGGGCCCATGCCGCAAACCCGTTTTGTGACACAAAAGGCTTTTGAATTAGGTTTAAATCCAATTGTTGTGGTGAATAAAATTGATCGTGACGGTGGTCGACCTGACTGGGTTATTGATCAAACCTTTGATCTATTTGATCGTTTGGATGGAACCGATGATCAACTGGATTTCCCTATTGTTTATGCATCAGCGATTAATGGTTATGCATCCCTGGAAGATGATGTGCGTGAAGGGGATATGACACCCTTATTTGAAACGATTGTTGAAAAAGTTTCTCCGCCCGATGTTGACTTGGATGCACCATTTCAGATGCAGGTTATCAGTCTTGATTACAATAGTTATATCGGTGTTATTGGTATTGGCCGAATTAAACAGGGTAAAATTAATTCTAATGCTCAGGTTATCATTGTGGATGCTGAGGGTGTAGAACGTAAAGGTAAGATCCTTAAGTTATTTGGCTTTAAAGGTCTTGAACGTATTGAAGTTAAAGAAGCTCAGGCTGGTGATATCATTGCATTTTGTGGTATTGAAGGACTTAATATTTCCGACACACTCTGTGATCCTGCTTCAGTAGAAGCTCTACCACCACTCACAGTTGATGAACCTACTGTGACCATGACTTTCCAGGTAAATAACTCTCCTTTTGCAGGCCGTGAAGGTAAGTTTGTAACTTCTCGCCAGATTAAAGATCGTCTGGAAAAAGAATTATTACATAATGTGGCTTTGCGGGTTGATCAAACTGAAGATCCTGATAAATTTAAAGTTTCCGGTCGTGGTGAATTACATCTGGGTGTATTAATTGAAAATATGCGCCGTGAAGGTTTTGAGCTGGGTGTTTCAAGACCGGAAGTAATTTATAAAGAAGTTGATGGTGTGATGAGTGAGCCATTTGAAGATGTCATGGTGGATGTTGAAGAACAACATCAGGGCAGCATTATGGAAAAATTAGGTGAGCGTAAAGGTGAATTAACCAATATGATGCCTGATGGTAAAGGCCGTGTTAGATTAGAATATGTTGTGCCTTCACGTGGTTTAATTGGTTTTCAGACTGAGTTTATGACTACCACTTCAGGCAGTGGCCTGTTCTATCATAACTTTGATCACTATGGTCCGATTATTGAGGGTGAATTTGCAAAACGTAATAATGGTGTTTTGATCTCCAATGCTCAGGGTACCTCAGTTGGTTTTGGTTTATTTAACCTGCAGGATCGCGGCAGACTATTTATTGGTCATGGTGTTGATATCTATGAAGGTATGATTATTGGTATTCATTCACGTCAAAATGACCTTGTGGTGAATGCACTTAAAGCTAAGCAGTTGACCAATGTACGAGCATCAGGTACCGATGAAGCTGTTACATTGACTACACCAATAAAAATGTCTCTGGAGCAGGCTTTGGAGTTTATTGATGAAGATGAGTTAGTTGAAGTGACTCCTGAAAGCATTCGTGTCCGTAAACGTATGTTGACAGAAAATGAACGTAAACGTGCTGCAAGACCTAAAAAAGTATAGGATTTCTTAGGTAAGTCCATAACTATCAGGGGAGTCTATCCCCTGATAACACCTCCTTAGTACACTTTTCATACAAAAATATTTCCCCCCTTAGGGTTATCCTGTATATTACTCCGGTAAATACGAATGGTTTTGTTTTATAAAACGGTTAAGATTTGATTAATACATTAAATTTGAGGAGTATTTTATGAAATTATTTAGATGGTTTTTTATCGCATTAATTCTAATGCTAATGAGCTCTGTTTCTCAGGCTGACAATTCCAAAGAATATGCTGATCATATTGTTTATATCAATGCATTTCCAACGGATTCATTGCCTCCTGAAATGACTAAGAAATATGCACTTAAACGCAGTAAGAACTATGCTTTAGTGAATGTTTCGGTTATGGAAAAAGGCACTGGAAATCCGGTAGGGGCAAAGTCACAAGTAACAGGTGAATTAAAAAATCTGATGGGACAAAGTAGAACCTTAGAATTTCGTGAAATTAAAGAAGGTCAGGCTATTTACTACATTGCTCAAATTGGTGTACAAAGTAAAGAGACTGTCAATTTCTTTATTACTATCAAACCTGATAGTAATAAAGAAAAGTATGAGATGAAATTTGCTAAGACCTTTTAAGTCTGTTTCCAGGTTTAGGTAGATTAAGCACCATATTTTTCACGATAGCTTTTTACTTTATCGTAATATTCTTCCAGTTCAGTATTGTCCTGAAGGTAAGTAATCAGATGCTCTAATTTGATAATACTGACCACTGGAATGTTATAGGATTCTTCTATTTCCTGAATTGCTGAAATATCTCCCTTACCAACTTCTTGCCTGTCTAAGGCAATAACCACTCCAGCAGGGGATGCATTTGCCTGGTTGATTAAATCAATAGATTCTCTTACAGAAGTTCCTGCTGAAATCACATCATCAATAATCATCACCTTATTCTCAAGTGCTGATCCAACAATCGTACCACCCTCACCATGATCTTTGGCTTCTTTGCGGTTAAAACTATAAGGCAAGTCTTTTTGGTGTTCATCTGCTAATGCAATAGAACAAGTTGATGCTAAGGGGATGCCTTTATAAGCAGGACCAAATAACATATCAAACTCAACCTGACTGTCTACCAGAGCAGAGGCATAAAATCGTCCCAATTGTGCCAGAGAGCCACCGGTATCAAATAAGCCGCTATTAAAAAAATATGGGCTGATACGTCCGGATTTCAGGGTGAATTCGCCAAAACGCAGCACGCCCTTATCTAAAGCAAATTTAATAAAGTTATATTGGTAATCTTGCATAGTTGTTTCCAAATGATTAAATAAGTCAAATGATTATATTGTTTTATTTTTAAATATAATTATTAGTAGACTAAATGGTTTATAATGAACGGCTCTATTATCTCAGAAGAGAAGGGTTTAATGAAGGTTATTTCTGCTAATTTAAATGGTATTCGTGCTGCGGCAAAAAAAGGTTTTTTTGAGTGGATGCAAAAAGAGTCACCTGATGTGGTTTGTATTCAGGAAACTAAAGCACAATTAGACCAATTAGATGCTCCTGTTTTTTCTCCCCAGGGTTATTATCGTTATTTCTTTGATGCAGAAAAAAAAGGTTATAGTGGTACTGCTATTTACGCAAAAAAAGAACCTGATAATATCATAACCGGCTTGGGTTGGGATATTGCAGATACAGAAGGTCGTTATCTTCAGGCTGATTTTGGTGATTTAAGTATTGCCTCGCTTTATCTACCATCCGGTTCATCAAAGGATGAACGTCAATTATTAAAAATGGAATTCCTGGATAAAATGAGTCCTATTCTTAAAGATATGGCTCTCAGTGACAGACAGTACATTGTTTGTGGTGACTGGAATATAGTTCATAAACGTATTGATATTAAGAATTTTAATGGTAATAAAAAAAGGTCTGGCTGCCTGCCAGAGGAACGTGCCTGGTTAGATCAGGTCTTTGGTGAAGAAATTGGTATGGTGGATGCATTTCGAGTGCTTAATCAGGAAGCAGAGCAATACACCTGGTGGTCTAACCGTGGTCAGGCATGGGCAAATAATACCGGATGGCGTATTGATTATCAGATAATATCACCTTCTCTTACTGAACAACTAATATCAACCTCTATATATAAAGATCAGCGTTTTTCAGATCATTCGCCATTAATTATGGATTATGATAGAAACTTATAGTCAATTAAAAAGAAAAACGTAAAAAGTGAGTTGATTTATGCCTGTTGAAATATCTTATTTTGCTGCCTTTATCGCCGGATTATTAGGTGGCGTACATTGTGTTGGTATGTGCGGCGGCATTGTCGGGGCCTTGACCTTTGGCATTGATTCAGCCAAACAGTCTGCCTCTCATTCCAAGAAAGAACTTTACCCCTACCTGATAGCATACAATAGTGGTCGACTACTGAGTTATACTTTTGCCGGTTTATTGGTGGGAGGGATTAGTATGTTGGCAACAAACCTACCTGTTTTACACAATATTCAATTTGGCCTACAGATTTTTGCAGCATTTTTTATGATTGCTTTAGGACTTTATATTGGCGGCTGGTGGGTCGGTTTAAGGAAAATTGAGAAAGCCGGTGGAGTGATATGGAAAAGAATTGAACCTATTAGTCGTAAGCTTATACCAGTAAAAACACCTTTTCAGGCACTAATTCTTGGTTCACTTTGGGGATGGTTACCCTGTGGTCTGGTGTACTCAATTTTATTCTGGTCTATATCCACAGGCAGTGCCATTGAAGGTGGTTTATTAATGCTCAGCTTTGGTCTGGG
>JADFVK010000182.1 GCA_015222495.1 Pseudomonadota bacterium | reverse complement strand
TGATTTATGGTATTCATGCAGTTAAGTCGGCTTTAAATTATTGCTTAGATCGCCCTGATAACGAAGATTCGTCACAGTCTGAATCTTCTGTGAGCGTGGTCTATGTTGATCGAGGGCGAAAAGATAATCGTGTTAATTCAATAATTGAACTGGCGAAAAAAAAATCAATTAAAGTTACTTTTGTTACGCGAAAAAAGTTAGATGAATTAATCGATGCTAACCATCAGGGCGTTGTTGCTCAAGGCAGTACGCCGAAACTTAAAACAGAAAGTTATCTGGATGATTTCTTACAAAATCTGCAAGAGCCACCTTTTCTATTAGTTCTGGATGGCGTAACCGATCCGCATAACTTGGGTGCCTGTTTACGCACAGCAGATGCCGCCGGTGTGCATGCTATTATTGTTCCTAAAGATAAATCCGCATCTTTAACTCCCACAGTACGCAAAGTAGCTAGTGGTGCGGATCAAAGTGTCCCCTTAATCTATGTGACTAATCTTGCACGTACCTTAAAGCTATTAAAAAGTTATCAAATCTGGGTAATTGGTACTGCAGGTGAAACAGATGAAACAATTTATTCCAGTAATTTAACAGGCCCACTGGCATTAGTTATGGGTATGGAAGGCAAAGGCATGCGCCGTCTGACCAGAGAAAATTGCGATAGCCTGGTAAAAATCCCTATGTTTGGAAGTGTGGAAAGCTTGAATGTCTCAGTAGCAACCGGCATTAGTTTATTTGAGGCCGTTCGTCAAAGATTATTAACAAGATGAACCTATTATTTAACAATAAGTAATTGATCTCTAATCTAAATCATCATATAATACCGCACCTTTTGACAATGTAGCCCTTATTTTTAATGATATTGGCAATTGTTGATTCCTTGCTTTTTGTTTCTAACTCATTGTTAGATAAGAAATAAAAATAACAGAAAGCTAATTAACCCCTTTTATGGCTAATTACCCGTAAGGATTGTTGTATGAGACATTATGAAATTGTATTTCTTGTCCACCCAGATCAGAGTGAACAAGTTCCTGCTATGATAGAACGCTATCGTAGTATTATCGAAACCAATAACGGTGCAATTCACCGTATGGAAGATTGGGGACGCCGTCAACTGGCTTATCCTATTAATAAAATCCATAAGGCACATTATATTTTAATGAATGTAGAATGTGATTCGGCTAATATTGATGAACTGACACATGCTTTCCGTTTTAATGATGCGGTTATTCGTAACCTTATCATCTCTAAGAAAGGTCCTGTTACAGATGCTTCTCCTCTTATTAAAGAAAAAGAAGATGCTCCAGCTGAAAGAGTAGAGAGAAGTGCTCCTGCTCCTGCAGCAAAAACAGAATCAAGTGATGAGAAAGCAACTGCAGAGGCAGAAGCTTAATCAAAACGATTTGAATATAGTACTTATATTTATAGAGTACTGATAAACATAAACTCTATGATAAATTTATAGAGATAATAAAAAGAGAAGGAAAGATAAATGTCACGTTATTTCCGTCGTAGAAAATACTGCCGTTTTACAGCTGAGGGTATTACAGAGATCGATTATAAAGATATAGCTACCCTAAAAAATTATGTTATGGAAAATGGTAAAATTGTACCAAGTCGTATTACCGGTACTAATGCAAAATATCAGCGTCAGCTATCAAGTGCAATAAAACGTGCTCGCTACCTGGCTTTACTTCCATATACAGATGGTCATGTTTAAGCCTTATTATCCTTATTGAATATCAGGTTTAACATACACAAGAGAGAGTTCTTATGAATATTATTTTATTAGAAAAAATCAATAAGTTGGGAGCACTAGGTGATCAAGTCTCTGTGAAAGCAGGCTTTGGTCGTAACTATTTGATCCCTCATGGCAAAGCACTGCCAGCAACAGAAGCAAACGTTAAGATGTTTGAAGGACGTCGTGCTGAATTAGAAGCAAATGCTGCTGAATCTTTATCTGCTGCTGCTGCACGTGCTGAAACATTGAATGGAACAGAAGTTGTTATTGTTCGTAAAGCAGGCGATGAAGGTCGTATGTTTGGTTCTGTAACCAATGGCGATGTTTCTGAAGCATTAAATAGTGCTGGTGCGACCGTTGAAAAACGCGAAGTTCGTATGCCAGAAGGTGCTATTCGTGAACTAGGTGAATATGATATTGAGCTACATTTACATACTGATGTAAATGCGACAGTGAAGATTATTGTAGAAGCTGAATAAGTTTTCGTTATTATGATAAAAAGGGCTTGCAGATGATGCAAGCCCTTTTTTTATGGTAAGAATAAAGTAAAACGTCCTCCACCGAGCTTAGAATTATTATCTATAGTGATATGACCTTTTTTATCACCGCTATGGTGAATATTTGCTATCTGTTCGGCAAAATAAAGTCCCAGACCGGTACTGCCTGATTTCATATCAATAGCTGTTTTTAGTGATTCATGATGAACAAACATTTTTTTCGGAAATCCATCCCCATCATCTTCTATAGTGATTTCTAAAAATCCATTATTAATTCTGGCACAGAGTAAAATTTTTGAGTGGGTATAGCGAATAGAATTATTAATAGTACTATTAATAACTGTTGCAATGAGATCATGATCAAAGAACCAGTCAATATCCTCATCACAGTCCAGTTCAAATGAAAAATGAGCCTGCTTTGTTAAAGGTGCATTATTGATGACTAATTCATCGAAAAAATCATAGCAATTATATTGATCGGCATGCAATGAAAAAAGCTTTGTTTCCATTTTATAAAGAGATAATAATTGAACCAGATCACTATTTATTCTACGTAATTGAAGTTGTATTTGATTAAAACTATCTTCTTGTTGGGGCAAGATTCTTTCCATCGCCATGTATAGTTCATCAAGTCCATTAAGAGAAACTAATAGGGAATTCTTGATATCATGTATAAAAGACATTAAAACAGCATTTAACTGTTCTGGTTCAATATTACTTGAAATTGGTTTTTTAGAAGGCATGATATTAAACTTTAATTAAAGTATAGTAAATTTTTTCTAATTTATTATATTTTTCATTAGAACTATCAAGTTGCTTACTGACATCTAAATAATCTCGTGCTCTAATTAATAAATCACCCGCTTTTTTAGCTTTGTGTACTGCTTTAAATTCAAATAATAAGGCTTGTGCTGCATTCATATTCAGTGAAATATTATCGGATAAATTTATTGCAGCATCTTCAAAAAAGCGAACGGAATCGTGAATTCGATGTGCTTCGTAGAGGCGTATTCCTTTTCCATTAAGTAATAAGTAATGGTATTTTTTACTGTTTTCTTTGAAGTTGGAGTTATCAAGCACATTATTGATATCTTCAGTTAAGGCTTTTGCTAATTCTGTTTCACCCAAGTCAGTGGCTGTGGTAATTAAATCATCTTGAAATTCTTTAGTCAGTTTGGATAAGTCACCCGGGAGATTACCTATAGCTTGCTGGAATAATTGACGTGATCTATCGTCATTGCCGAGTTTTTTTTGTGCCATACTCTCAACAAATTGAGTATGCAACATAGATTCTTTATCTTTTTTATAAGTTGTACGAGCCGCCGTTAAGGCTTGGGTCACCTTTTTTGGTTTGCCTGCTTCAGCGTAAATTTTGACCAGTTGTAAGTTATCTCCTATTTTACCAAAACAGGAATACTTTCCCTGGTTAATTGCCATTTTTAAAGATTTTTCTGCTACTGTGTAATCATGATTTTTTGTGGCAATAGCGGCTAAATGTTGTTGTCTTGCCACTGTATTAGGTGATATCTGAGTTGCTGTACTTAATACTTTTTGTACTTGTTCTGTCTTGCCCTGTACTTCAAAAATATTAGCCAGTAGATCATAGGCTTCTATATAATATTTATTTTCATCAATGACATCTTCAAGTAAATCCTGTGCATCCTCATAATCTTCACGTTGGATCAAAACCTTGGCCTTGCCAACTTTAGCCCACTGGAAATCTCTTACAGCCAAAGCTTGATCATAGACCTGTTCTGCGATATCCAATTCATTAGCTAATAATGCAATTTCACCCTTGAGTTTACCAATTTCTAAAGTATGCTTACCATGCTCAGCCATTTTTTTATCAGCAATAGCCAGTGCCTTAGTGTAATTTTGTCTATTATAGGCACGATAGATATCTTTCATTACGGACTTTTTCTTAACCAGTAATTCTAGACGTTTTAATAACAGCTCTTTGGGAAAGGGTTTACTTAAATAACCATCCGGTTTGTATTCTATAGCAGCCATGACCATATTTTGGGTGTTTTCAGCCGTCACCATGATATAAATTGTGCCATAGGGAATAAGCTGGCGAAACATGATTTCTTCTAGTAATTGTTGTCCATTTTTGCCATCACCTAAATTATAATCACATAAAATAACATCGTATTTAACTTTAACGACTTTTTCTAATGCATCTTCGGCATTAGAGACATCATCAATATATTGTGCACCGCAACTTTGTAAAATTGATCGCAGCATGGCACGATAATTAGAAAAATCATCGATAAGTAGAAAATGTAATTTTGAGAGTTCTAATTGCGACATAGGCTTCGTATGGTTTTTATTAATAAAACATCTTAGCACTTATAGGTATAATAACAAGAAAATTAAATATGTTATAGCGAGTGGTTTTTTATCTACTTTCGGCTCTTTGTCTTCTTGCAACAGCTTTATCAATAACTCTGGCTGCTGCTGCAAAACCGAATACAGAGGTAACACAACTGGATGAGCCATAGCCAAAATTACAATCCAGGCTCACTCCTTTCATAATGGGTTTTTCCTGTCCAACACTGCCGTCTGCCTGAGGATAAACTTGCTGTTCTGTAGAAAATACACATTCAATACCAAAGCGGCTTTTAGGATTTTTACTAAAATTATATTGATATCGCAGCTGAGAGCGAACTTTAGCAGCCAGAGGATCATTAAATGTTTTACTAAGATCGCTGATTTCAACAGCTGTAGGCTGACTCAGTCCGCCCGCACCGCCAGTAGTAATAATGGGGATCTTATTACGTTTACAATAATAAATTAGAGCACTTTTTTGTTTGACACTATCAATGGCATCAATAATATAGTCAAAATTAGCAGGACTTTCTGAGTCAAAATCGCAGCCGATATGTTTTTTTAAATTATTTTCTGTGAGTAAATCATCAATGACGTGGCATTGACAGTGAGGGTTTATCTGCATAACTCTTTCTAGCATTGCACTAACTTTAGACTGTTCAATGCTAGAATCAAGTGTATGGATCTGACGATTCATATTGGATAAGGCTATATCATCATGATCGATGAGAGTGATTTCTCCTACCCCGGAACGGGCTAAGGCTTCAACTGCCCATGAGCCTACACCGCCAATACCGATAACACAAATATGCAATGCAGCAATGATTTTGGCTTTATTTTTACCATAAAGCCGTTCAATCCCGGCAAAGCGCTCTGCGTAATCTTTATTATTATTCATTTTGTTGATTAGGAATGATAAAGCAGGATAATACACCGCCGTCAGGATGGTTTTCTAACCAGATTTTACCATGATGTGCATCTATAATTTCTTTACTGATAGTTAGACCAAGACCTGTCCCTCCGATATTATTTATTTTAATAGAGCTTTGTGAGAATTTTACCAATAAAGCAATGTTTTCCTGCGTGTCATCAATAATTAAAATTTTTCCTGAATGTGATTTTGCCAAGAAATTTATCCTGTTTTGAGGTTTTTACTTATTGAGGTACTTTACATTGATGTATTAAATTAATCAATTATAAAGATGCGTTATAAATTAACAGAAAATCTTCTGGAAAAGCCTGTTTTTATTGAGTTTCGTCAGAATAATCCTACAGCATTTTTTTTTAAAATTTAGTACAATGATAGGGTTTAATAAAAATTATAAAATCTAAAATAAATTGGCTGGATAATTCTTTATTTTTCCTTAGCAATATAGATATGAATGCACTATAAAATAAAAAATTTAATAAAATTTTTCAGACCTAAGTCAATTAGTTTGCTTAGCCTGTTTTTTATTGCCCTCTTGAATGTCTCTTTTGTTCATTCCGAAAATGATATAGTGGCAAAAGAATATGCTCTGAAAACAGCATTCTTGTATAACTTTGCACGTCTGGTGGATTGGCCGGAGGGGACTCTGAGCAATGGGACTCCTTATTTACAAATATGCCTGATTGGCAATGATCCTTTTGACAGGGCTTTAAAGGCTTTAAATAATAAAAAAGCACATAATAAAACTTTATTAATTAATAGAGATATATCTGCTTTTGAAATTCCTCAATGTCAGATTCTTTTTATCAGTGAGTCAGAAACTGAAAATGTAACCGATATTTTAAAAACTGCAGCACAATCTCCCATATTAACAATCAGTGAGCTGGAAGGCTTTACACAACAATCAGGTCATATTCGTTTATTTCTAAGAGAAGACAAAACAATCAGTTTGGAAGTGAATTATAATGCCATTAAAAAATCGGGACTGGCAATTAGTTCACGTATTTTATCCTTAGCGAAGATAATAGAAACTGAGGATAAAAGTCATGATTAATTTCTCTTTTTCCTCGCTATCTATTCGCAAGAAACTGGTTTTAACAATCATGGGTATTACCAGTCTGATGTTATTATCAACTTTGAGTATTTTTATTTATAGTGAGCTGGTTAATCTGAAAAAAACTACCCTGGAAGACTTATCAATATTGGCTGAATTGGTAGGTAAAAGTAGTTCTGGTGCACTTCTATTTTATGATAAAAAAGCGGCTTCTGAAAATTTATTAGCATTAAAAGCCACCTCACATGTTATGACGGCACATTTATACACTGATAAAGGTGAAATATTTTCTCATTATAGTCGTTCAACATTGACTAATGATAAGCCTGACCACAAAGACTTACCTGAAAAAGTTAAATCTCTTCTGGAACATCGGCTTGATGGTTATTATTACATTGATGGCAATATTCAGCTGATTAAACGAATTATTTTAGAACAGGATAAAAGTCTGCTGGGAATGATTCATCTGCAAGCTGATCAAGAAGTTTATAAGCAGCGTGTTAAGGATTATATTATTACGATTATATTTATGATAAGTATTGCTCTGGGATTGACACTATTTTTTGCCTTTAGAGTACAAAAAATATTCACTGATCCTATTTTAAAATTACTGGCATCTATGCAGCAGGTTTCAACTCAACATGTTTATAATAGCCCGGTTAAAAATTATTATAATGATGAGTTTTCGCAATTAATTAATGGTTATAATGAGATGCTGCTACAGCTGGATGAACATGAAAAATCAGCTATTGATTATCAGAAAAATTTAGAAGAACGAGTTAAAACACGAACAAAGCAATTACAAAAGGCACGTGATTATGCTTTATCTGCAAATCGTGCAAAAAGTACTTTTCTTGCTAATATGTCTCATGAAATTAGAACTCCTATGAATGCTGTTTTAGGTTATACGCAATTATTACAGCGAACTTCTCTGGACAAGCAGCAGTCCACTCATTTAAGTATTATTGATAAGAGTGGTAAGCACTTATTAGGCTTAATCAATGATATTCTGGAATTATCAAAAATTGAATCAGGCTCTTTAAGACTGCAGAAAAGTGATTTTGACTTAATGGATCTTGCTCAAAATATTGAAGATATGTTTAAGATCTGTTGTGAACAAAAACATCTTGACTGGCATATGGAGTTATACTCTCAGGAAGCTGTCTGGGTGAAAGGTGATCAGGGAAAGATCCGTCAGGTTCTTATAAATCTGATTGGTAATGCCTGTAAATTTACTGAGAAGGGTGAGGTTCAACTCAAAATTGAACAGACAAAAAATAATTGTTACCAGTTTACAGTAAAGGATACAGGAAAGGGTATTGAGGCAGCTGCATTGCCAAAAATATTTGATGCTTTTCATCAGACTGAACTGGGAGAAAAAAATGGTGGTACAGGCTTAGGGCTTAATATTGCCCAACGTCATATAGGGTTAATGTCAAGTCATATCCAAGTGAGTTCTGAAGTGGAGCGGGGTAGTACTTTTACATTTGAGTTAGAATTGTTAGCGGCAATCAAGCCTGTTAAAGTAGATGAACAAACTTATAGACCGATCTATACTTTAAAATCAGATAAAAAGTTATCGGCACTAGTGGTAGATGATATAAAAGATAATAGTGAGTTACTGGCTGGAATTTTAGAACAAATTGGATTTTCAATTATCTATGCAGAAAATGGGCAATTGGCACTGGATGAAATTGAAAAAAAATGTCCCGATATTGTGTTTATGGATATTCGTATGCCGGTAATGGATGGGATAGAGGCTATTGGTAGAATACGTCAGAAGTACTCATCTGAAAAACTAAAATGTATAGGAGTTTCAGCTTCTAATATGCAGCATAAGGTGGAATATTATTATGAAAAAGGTTTTGACCTTTTTGTCTCAAAACCATTTAACTTTGATGCGATTTACTATGCCGTCAGTGAAATTTTAGGTGTCGAACTTCAATCCTATGTTACAGACAATAAAGCATCTAGTGTTTCGCAATTAAAAGTTATTGAAAAACCATCAATAAAACTTGATAAAGATTTTGCTGAACAATTAAAGCAAGCAGCAGAATATGGGCAATTAACCAAATTGAATAAGCTTTCATCCCAATTATCAGAATATGGTCAGCAAGGTGAACAAGTTGCAGAACATTTGCAGACACTGATTAATACTGCAGATTTAAATGGTATCTTGAAATATATAGAGGAATTTGACATTGATTAATACTTATACGGCTCAGGTTCTTTTAGTGGATGATAAGCCAGCTAATATTTCTTTATTAACGAGTATATTACAAGAACAAGGTCATCAGATTTTAGCTGCCAATAATGGAGAACAGGCAATAAAAATTGCGACTCATATATTACCGGACTTAATTCTTCTGGATATTATGATGCCGGGGATAGATGGCTTTGAAACTTGCAGAAGATTAAAAAATCAGCCGAGGACGCAGTTAATACCGATTATATTTATTTCGGCTAAAAATGAAGTCGAAGATGTTTTAATGGGCTTTTCTGTTGGTGGTGTGGATTATATTAATAAGCCTTTTTATGCTGAAGAAGTCTGTTCAAGAGTAAAAAATCACCTAAAAATACAGAAGTTACATAAAGATTTATTAACATCTGAAGCAAAAATGAGTCACTTGTTAGCAAATTATCAACATCAATCAGAAAGGCTGCAGCAGATTGTTGACCATGTCACTAATGGCATTGTGGAAATTGATCATTCAGGACAAATTATTTTTTCAAACCCTGCAGTAGAAAAGCTTTTTGGTTATACAGAGGAAGAACTTCTGAATATCAATTTTTTTGAATTTTTAGTGGAACCATTTGCACAACTATATCAAAAGAAAATAGCTGTTCATATTGAAAGTAGAGATGAGGAGGGGTTTCTGGATGAAACTCTTGTGGAAATTCAGGCTAGACGAAAGGATGGCAGCTTGTTTCCTATTGATTTTTCTTTAGTTAAAATTGCTATGGCTAAAGATGTGTATATGGCAGTTATTCATGATGTGACTGCACATAAGGAAAGAGAAGAAAAACTCCGCTATCTTTCAAATATTGATCCGTTGACCAAACTGGTGAATAGAAGATACTTTGATCAACAATTTAAAAAAGAATGGCAACGCAATAAACGTGGAAAAAGTAATGAAAATCAAATGGCTTTTTTTATGATTGATATTGATTTTTTTAAACCATTTAATGATACTTATGGACATCAGGCAGGAGACGTTTGTCTGGTAGATGTGGCTAATTCAATAGTGAGTCATACACGACGCTCAAGTGATTTTGTTGCCAGGCTTGGAGGTGAAGAGTTTGGTGTTATTATCACCGAAACTTCCAGACAGGGTGTGATACAAATTTCTGAACAGATTCGCAGTGCTGTTGAAACCCTGAATATTCTCCATAGTGGTTCAGAGCAGGGTATTGTCACGATAAGTCTGGGGGGAGTGATTATTAATGGTGAGTGTGGATCTGCTGAGGACTTGTATAAAAAAGCGGATCAGTTAATGTATCAGGCTAAGGAGTCCGGTAGAAATAAATGTATCGTGGTTTGAGTTGGGTATAATACGTGAGACTGGAGGACTTATACATACTTCAGGGGACGCTCAGGCACATCCATGTGACGCTCATCTTCGGCATCCATGCCTCAAAAAGCCCCTGAATTACGTATAGGTCCTCCAGTTTCACTCACGCTTATATTTGTGGTGAGGGTGTTAAAAGATTAAGAGCATAAATTTTCTTTGAATAGTGAGCTAAATGACATAGGAGTGTTGGGGAAGCTACCTCATCTAACTGGGGATTGTGGAGCCATGGATGGCGTAACATAGCGGCCCATGGATGGGCTTGAAGCGTCCCCAGTTAGATGAGGTAGCTTCCCCAATATGGATGATTTCTTAGAACTTATATCTTAACTCAGCATAGGCATTTCTCTCTGGGAGAGGGAAGTCGTTTTCAACGGATGTGCCAAGTGCTTCACGGGCATCTTCATCAAAGATGTTTCGCACTGAAACTGCAAATTCCCATTTTTGTATACCGCTATAACGCAGGGTTGTATCTGCTACTATATAATCACCTACATCTGATCTGCTATCACCATCTTGACGTTCTCGATCAGCAATCCAGTTGGCTTGTACATCCCAGTTCCAATCAGGATTAAAATTCCAGTCAGAGCGTAAGAAAGCTTCTTGCTGAGGAGCCAGAAAATTTCGCAGTTCGTTATCTTGTGGATCGATATAAGAATAATTACCGGAAAATGTTAAGTGTCTGGTGGCTTGCCAACTAGCTTCTATTTCAATACCAAAGGTTTCATGATCGCCAAGGTTTTGATATTGTCTATTTGAATCTCTGGCAATGGTATCAGTTTGTTCAATATTATAAAGATTAAGTCCCAGGTTGATATCTTTTGTTGCTTCATACGAAAATGCCAGTTCCCATGTCTCAGATTTTTCGGCATCAAGATTATCATTTGATATGGCTCTTGCTGTATC
>JADFVK010000025.1 GCA_015222495.1 Pseudomonadota bacterium | reverse complement strand
TGGATTCAGATCAAATCTGACATTACAGGAGGCAGCTATGGTATCGTAATATTCACCCGCTTCATATTCACCACAATCTGTTTGAGCCTGGAAATGAAAAACATGTAAATGGAAAGGATGATTAGTCGCACCTTTAACGTTCCATTCCTGCACGCCATCAGCCTGCGTAATAAATGTGGGTTCAAGAATATCAAACTTGCTACCATTGATGGTACGGGCACCCATACTCACAGTCTCGAAGTTTGTAACAGATATACCTTCTTCAGCTAAAGCTGTGTCTCTTAAGTCTCTGAGATAACTGGGTCTATATGAAGCCCACTGAGAAGCACCATCTTCTGCATATGGATTTGCATCATCCTCGGAAACAATGTACTTAGGATCAGGATCAGCATAAATATTCGCCACCACTGTAGCTCCAACACTTAGTGTCGAGTCACCAGTACAACGTACAGCAATATCTGCTCGTGAACCTCCGGTTAGAGATAAGGTGTTAGTTGTTAAGCCTTTAGGCACCATGGTTCTCCAGACACCATCTCGCGCCAGTAACGCCACTTCACATTGTTCACCAACCGTAACATTTTTGGCTTTAACATCCGCAGCGGCCACTAATAAACGCCAGTGCTGCCAAGTATTTTCCGGCATACAAATATCACCTTCAACTTTACCATTGACATTCCAGCCAGGGCTTAATGTTCCTGAAACAAGCATATCGCCACCGGTTCCGGATACACTTGGATCAAGATATCCCAGAGTTAATAATTTTTCTTCCATAGCAACAACATTTGCCGGAAGATCAGCAAATGCACCATCGATTAGCTGACCATCATCCTCATCGTCGATAAGCAGCATAGCGAAAGCACCACTGGATATCTGCAGGTAAGTCGAGCCATGATGATGTGCGTGAATCCAGAAAGTACCGCCCATATGATCCTCAGTCATATCAAAAACATAATCACCACCAGTACGACCTTCGAAGATACGAGTGGCATCATCACCGGGTGTGTCACCCGTCGTATGTAAACCATGGGTATGTAAATTGGTCACATTAGGATCTTTAAATGTATTATGTGCCGTACTGAGAGGTTCATAGGGCAGACGATTTTCAAATTTCAATACATATTTATGATCCGGCTCCATAACAATGGTCGGACCGGGTACGCTAGGTGTCTGTCCGTCCTGAGCGTAAGCTCGTGTGGTCAGGGTTTCACCATTATTTAGCGTTAAAGTGACTTCATCCATAATCAATGTGCCGCTGTAATAATCGCCTGCTTCGTCATATGTCCATTGAAATAGTGGCGCATCTTCAATGAGATTATTGCCGACCGTCGGACAGCTCGTTGCATTTGCAAAAATGGGTACCACCAACATTAATAATAGTAAATATGAATATTTCTTCATTAAGCCTCTCCTTTGTCCCTTTTAAGGATTATATTTTTATACTTCACTTCACTTTAAGCACATATCATGCCAGCATAAAATCCCTTTAATAGAGCCATTTATTATCACTATTTGTATCATACGTGACAACATGTCAGTCAGACAACTGACAGAACGTCATACTCTGTCACATTGACACACCATCATTATTGTTCTAAATTAACAGGAGTTTTCCTACCTATAAAAATAAAAAAAAGAACTTTCTATGTCATTTAATGTCGAGTTACAGTCCCTTGTGGATACTCATGATGAACCCTTTCTGGTGATTGATAAGTCCTATGTCATCATTGCTGTCAATGAGGCTTTTACAGAATCTTATAAAATTGAAACCTCGGATGTGGTTGGTAAATATTGTTACCAGACCAGTCACAGCAATACCAAACCCTGTAATGAACTGGGTGAAGAATGTCCTTATCAACAGGTATTTGAGTTACAGGTAAAACATAGCTGTCTGCATGTTCATCATGATAATTGTCATCATGATCACCGGGTCAGAATTACAGCTTATCCTCTCAAAGACAGTAATGGTAAACTTTATCTGGGTGAAAGCATTCAGGAACTTCACACCGAGGGAGATTGTGCTGAAAAAGGCATTTCCATGGTAGGAGTATCACCTATTTTTTTACAAATGATAGAACAATTATTATATGCAGCCAAAGGGGATGCCCCTGTTCTATTACAGGGTGAAACCGGTACGGGTAAGGAACTGGCTGCCAGTTTTCTGCATCAACAATCACAACGTAAGAAAAGTCCGTTTTTAACCTTGGACTGTACAGTTTTAACGGAAAACCTATTTGAAAGTGAAGTATTTGGTTATGAAAAAGGGGCTTTTACCGGTAGTCATGGTATGAAAACTGGACTTTTTGAACAGGCAAATTCCGGTACCTTGTTTCTTGATGAAATCGGAGAACTCACAGCTGTGATGCAGGCGAAACTATTAAGAGCACTGGAATCCGGGGAGTTTCGTCGCGTGGGTGGTACACAAATGCTGTATTCAGATGTTCGTATTGTCTGTGCCACAAACAGGGATCTCAAACTGGAAATAAAAGCCGGACGTTTCAGAGAAGATTTATATTATAGAATAGCTGGTATCACTATACCGATGCCAAACTTGCGCGAGCGCCTGGAAGATATCCCATTATTGGTTTATTCATTGCTTGATCGTATCAACAAAGTGCGTAAAACCAGAGTTTGTTTAACTGATGAAGCCTTAAACTGGTTAAAAAATCATAATTTTCCTGGCAATATTCGTGAGTTACGTAATATTTTAAGTGCTGCTGTATCCACTTGTCAGAATAAATATATCCATCTTGAACAACTACAACACATTGTATCACCCAATACTTTTTCAACAACATCAGCGCAAGTTCTCACATCAGCTACACCTCCAGTTCAAAACGATCAAATTATTGATCAGGAACCTCAATCATTAGCGGACATAGAACAGGAGCAGATTGCTCTATTATTAAAACAATT
>JADFVK010000181.1 GCA_015222495.1 Pseudomonadota bacterium | reverse complement strand
TTAACCCTTAGTCCTTAAAAAACAAGGCAATAACTAACTAATTATGCTTTATTATATTTTAAAACGACTATTATTAATGATTCCCACCTTATTTGGTGTCATGCTCATTACTTTTGTCATAACTCAGTTTGTTCCCGGTGGACCTGTTGAACAATTGGTTGCACAGTTAACCGGACAGGATCAGGTCACTGAAGCGGGTAGTGCAACAGGCAAGCTCTATCGGGGTGCTGAAGGTATAGATAAAGAACGTCTGGATGAAATCAAGGCATTATATGGCTTTGATAAACCGGCGACAGAACGCTTTATTACTATGATGAAGAACTACCTGACCTTTGATTTTGGTGAAAGTTATCATCATCATCAATCTGTCACAGAATTAATTGTAGATAAACTGCCGGTTTCAATTAGCCTGGGGATGTGGACATTTTTTATTACCTATCTTACTTGTATACCCTTAGGGATTGCCAAAGCGGTTCGTGATGGTTCCCGCTTTGATATTATCTCCAGTACCATCGTGTTAATAGGCTTTGCTATTCCCGGCTTTGTACTGGGTATTTTGTTATTAGTCCTATTTGGTGGGGGTAGTTTCTTTGATATCTTTCCATTAAAAGGTCTGACTTCAGATAATTGGGAACAATTAAGCCTGTTTGGAAAAGTCACAGATTACTTGTGGCATATGGTTTTGCCCATTATCTCTTCGGTAATTGGCAGTTTTGCCGTGATGACTATGCTGACAAAAAATAGCTTTCTTGAAGAGATTCGTAAAAATTATGTTATTACTGCCAAGGCTAAAGGACTCAGTCATAATAAAATTCTCTATAAACATATTTTTCGTAATGCCTTAATCCCCTTGATTACTGGTTTTCCTGCCAGTTTCCTAGCAGCTTTTTTTGCCGGCAGCTTATTAATTGAAACTATTTTTTCTTTAGATGGTCTGGGATTACTATCTTATGAATCCATTGTTCGACGAGATTATCCAGTGGTATTAGGCTCTCTCTATCTATTTACCCTGCTGGGTTTGCTGACCAAACTCGTTACTGATATTTCCTATGTTTTAATTGATCCTCGTATTAAGTTCAGCTCTGCAGAAGGGCATTCATAATGACTAAGAGCCATCAGCAAATAAAAATGTGCAGCTGTCGCTTTGCAAACATGTTTTATCATGCAATTAAGATAGAGGCATTTTTTTATGTTTGAGAAGAGACTAAATAAGTCAGAATTATTGAATTTATCACCGGCTAAACGTGCCTGGTTGCGTTTTAAAAGTAATCGTCGTGGTTATTATTCTTTATGGATATTTTCCATACTACTCTTTGTTAGTCTATTTGCTGAAATGATCTCTAATGATAAGCCCTTAATTATTCAATTTGAGCAAGAGTATTATTATCCATTGTGGAAAGATTATCCTGAAACTACTTTTGGTGGAGATTTTGTTACTAAAACGGACTATAACGATCCCTATATTATTGAAAAAATCACCAAAAATAATAACTGGGCAGTTTATCCTCTGAACCATTATAGATATGACTCAATCAATTATTTTGCAGAACTGCCTAATCCCGCCAGACCTTCAGCACAGAATTATTTAGGTACAGATGATCGCGGCAGAGATGTATTAGCACGATTAATCTATGGTTTTCGTCTTTCCGTATTATTTGCTTTAGTTTTAACCGCTATTGGTGTTGTTATTGGTATTGTTATTGGCAGTTTACAGGGCTATTTTGCTGGAAAAGTTGATTTGGTTACACAACGATTTATTGAAATCTGGAGTTCTATGCCGGAACTCTATTTATTAATTATTTTTGCTTCTATTTTTAAGCCCAGCATTGGTCTGCTGATTGTTCTATTATCATTATTTGGCTGGATGGGTTTATCTGACTATGTTAGGGCTGAATTTTTGCGTGGGCGAAACTTAGATTATGTGATGTCTGCACGCTCAATGGGAGTTTCTAATACGGGTATTATGTTTAGACATCTATTACCTAATAGTATGGTACCTGTATTAACCTTTCTTCCATTTCGTATTAGTGGTTCAATATTAGCCCTAACCAGCCTGGATTACCTGGGCTTGGGCGTGCCACCATCGACACCGAGCCTTGGTGAATTACTTTCACAGGGTAAAGAAAATATTGATGCCTGGTGGCTCTCGATGACAACTTTTTCTGTATTAGTAGGGACCTTAGTGCTATTGATTTTTATTGGCGAGGCCTTGCGTGAAGCATTGGATACAAGACGTGGATAATATTATTCTTGAAGAAAAAAATCTTTATGATAGCAATAAGTCTATTTTAAATATCAAAGATCTTTCTGTAGATTTTGCAACGTTAGCCGGTTCTGTGAATGTTGTGCGAGATATCAATTTTTCTGTCAGAGCCGGGGAAACTATGGCACTGGTGGGTGAATCTGGTTCCGGCAAGTCAGTCACTGCCATGTCTATACTTCGTCTACATGATGAAGAAAAAGTGAATTATAGCTCCGGTTCTATTTTATTTAATGGTGAAGATATATTAAGTACCGATCAGCGACATTTGAATGATGTTCGTGGTCGTGATATTAGTATGATTTTTCAGGAGCCCATGACCTCTCTTAACCCTACATTTACCGTAGGGGATCAGATTATGGAGCCACTATTAATTCATAAAGGTCTCAGTAAAGCAGCAGCAAAAAAACAAGCACTTGAGTTAATGGAATTAACGGGTATTCCGGACCCTCTGTATCGCTTTGATGCTTTCCCGCATTTACTCTCTGGTGGACAACGACAACGCATGATGATTGCCATGGCGTTGGCTTGTGAGCCAAAATTACTCATTGCAGATGAGCCAACCACAGCTCTGGATGTCACGGTTCAATTACAAATTTTATTGTTACTGGAAAGATTACAAAAAGAATTTTCCATGGCAATTTTAATGATCAGCCATGATTTGAATCTGGTTAAGCGTTTTGCTGATCATATTTGTGTGATGAAAGATGGAAATATTGTTGAGAAGAATGAAGCACAGCAATTATTTTCAGCTCCTCAAGATCCCTATACTATTGAACTACTAAATAGTGAGCCGGAAAGAATTATTCCTGAGAATGAGGATATTTCAAATCATCTGTCACCTGAATTATTAAGTGCGCAACATTTACAATGCCATTTTTCTGTAAAAAGTGGTTTTTTTAGACGTACAAATCATGTTGTTAAGGCTGTAGATGATATTCATCTATATCTAAAGGAAGGGGAGACTCTGGGTATTGTGGGAGAATCCGGCTCCGGCAAGTCAACTTTAGGACGGTGTTTATTACGTCTGGAAGCTTGTAAAGGAGAGATATTCTTTGAACAAAAACAAATTGATCAACTTTCTCATAAACAATTACGTCCTTTGCGTAAGGAGTTTCAAGTAGTTTTTCAGGACCCCTATTCTTCATTATCCCCCAGAATGACGATTGAACAGATTGTTGGTGAAGGCTTACAAATTCATTTTCCAAAATTAAATAAACAGCAAAGACGTGAAAAAATAATAAAAACTTTATTGGAAGTTGGCTTAGAGGATGATATTTTGTGGCGTTATCCACATGAGTTTTCCGGTGGTCAAAGACAGCGAATTGCCATAGCACGAGTAGTAATTTTAGAACCAAAATTGATTTTATTAGATGAACCCACCAGCGCTCTGGATATTTCAGTGCAAAAGCAAGTGTTAGCCTTATTAAGAGACTTACAAGTGCGTTATAAAATGTCATACCTTTTTATCACTCATGATTTAAAGGTCATTGAAGCAGTAGCACATCGTGTTATGGTAATGAAGCAAGGTAAAATTGTTGAAACCGGGCTAACTAATGATATTTTTAAATCACCTAAGAAAAGTTATACTCGTAGCTTATTAACAGCTTCATTGTTTAAAAAAACTGAATAGATTAGCTTTTTTGAACAATACTAGGTAGTTTACCTAATTTATGCTATATTTCGCTTAATAAAAACAATAACAAAAAAATATTAAATATTAATAAGGAGAATGTTTTGTTTAAGAATCTTTTAGCTCTTATTGGTCTTGTTGCTATCATTGCGGCGGGTGGGGTTTATGTCAAATCAAAAAGTATTATCAGTGAGTTCGATCCAGGTGCTGTTGCGACCTATACTGATTTATTTACCAATATCCTAAAACATAAAGATGCAGCTACTGCAACTGTGTGGCGTTTTAAAGTGGAAGAAGGCTTAACAGCAGAAGATGTCGAAGAAACAATGAAATTTGTTGCCAATGAACACAATATTGCTAAAGTTGGTGAATTGCCTTTATCTCAGGATATTTCTGCAAAGCAGGGAAAAGAGTATCGTTTTGTTAAAATCTTCTTGTTTTGTAATTCTTTAACAGCGGCAAAAATGTTAGATTATAATGATGCTTTTTCTGCCTATTTACCCTGTCGTGTGACTCTGGTAGAAGATACTACAGGACAACTATGGGTTTATAGCCTTAATATGGACTTAATGATTCATGGTGGCAAACCGTTACCTTCAGAGTTAAAAGAAGAAGCTGAAAAAGTTAAACGTATCATTTTAGATATTATGAAACGTGGTGCTGAAGGCGACTTCTAAACCCATTTTATCGGGTTGAATGATGACTCAGCCCGACAAATAAATACGCTATTCTAAATATTATTATAAACTTCATAGTTAACTTTTTCCCTTAGGTTGGTAATGTTAGAAGAATTAGACAAAGAAGAAGTTGCTTCAAATAAATCACTTGATGATCCTTTGTTAGAATGCTTATTAATTATTACTAAACTGGAACACAATCCAAGAACAGCCGATGAATTAATTTCAGGCCTGCCTTTAGTTAATAATGTTCTTACTCCAGAGTTATTTTCCCGTGCCGCAAAACGTGCTGGTATTCAAAGTAAAATAGTTAAACGTTCACTGGAACGAATTCCACAACTGGTTTTACCTGCTGTTTTAATTTTAAATGATAACCAGGCTTGTGTACTAGAGTCTATCGATTTAAAAAAGAATCAGGCTCGTATCCTTCAGCCAGCAAATATTGGTGAACATAATACCTTAGTGGTTTCATTCGAGCAGCTATCAGCTTTGTATTCAGGTTATGCTTTTTTTATTAACCAGGAATTTCAATTTGATTCTCGTTCTCCTGAATTATTGGTGACACAAAAGAAACACTGGTTTTGGGATACTTTATGGAATTCAGCCTCTATATATCGAGATATTTTACTCGCCTCATTATTCATTAATATTTTTGTTATTGCCCAACCTCTATTTGTGATGAATATTTACGATAGAGTAGTGCCCAATAATGCTGTTGATACTCTTTGGGTCATGGCAACTGGCGTTGCAATTGTTTTTTTCTTTGATTATATTCTCAAAATTGTCCGTGGACATTATCTGGAAACTGCTGGAAAAAAAGCTGATATTGTTTTATCAGCAATGATTTTTGAAAAAGTGATGTCTATGAAAATGGATGTTATGCCTGAATCAGTAGGTGCTTTTGCCAGTAACCTAAGAGAGTTTGATTCAGTGAGAAACTTTCTAACTTCAGTTACGATGACCGCTTTTATTGATTTGCCGTTTTTCTTCTTATTTATTTTTGTCATTTATTATATTGCCGGTCCTTTGATTATAGTTCCTCTTGTTGCTGTCATGGTTATTATTTTTTATGGATTTATTATTCATTTTCCTCTTCGAAAAGTAGTTGAAAGTACTTATCGGGCTTCTGCTCAAAAAAATGCCACATTGATTGAAAGTTTAACCAGCATAGAAACTTTAAAATGTTTTAATGCACAAAATATAGAACAACGCCGCTGGGAAGATGCGAATGGTTTTATTGCTAAAAAAGGTTTAATCGCTAGAAATTTATCTAATTCCATAAATTACACTTCCGGCTTTGTTCAGCAATTAGCGATGATTGCTATTATTGTTTTTGGAGTCTATATGATCAGTGATGGTGAAATGACCATGGGTGCATTAATCGCTACAATGATTTTATCATCAAGAGCTATAAAACCTATGGCACAGGTAGCTAATCTTACTGCTAACTATCAACAAACAAAAACTGCACTGGCAGCACTTAATGATATCATGTCAAAGCCGGTTGAACGTGATGAATCAAAATCTTATATACATCATGAAAAATTTAATGGTGATGTAGAATTTAATCAGGTTAGTTTTAGTTATCCCGGCCAGGAAGGAAAAGCCCTTAATAATGTTAATTTTAAAATTAAAGCTGGGGAAAAAGTTGCATTTATTGGTCGTATAGGTTCTGGTAAAACAACTATTGAAAAGCTAATTATGGGACTTTATTCACCATCAGAAGGAGCTGTTAAAGTTGATGGATTGGATTTAAATCAACTTGATCCTGCAAATCTTAGAAGTAATATTGGTTATGTACCACAGGATATTGATTTACTACATGGTACAGTGAAAGATAATATTGTTTTAAAAGCACCCTATGTTGATGGCTCTGAAATTATTCGTGTCGCTCAGGTTTCAGGAGTGCATAGCTTTGTGGATAAACATCCTTCTGGGTTTGATATGCGTATTGGTGAGAGGGGAGAGGGTATATCAGGAGGACAGCGACAAAGCATTGCTGTTGCCCGTTCACTATTACAGTCACCGCCAATCTTATTAATGGATGAACCTAGCAACTCTATGGATAATGCCACAGAAGCTGAATTACTAAATAATTTAAAGACAGAAATTTCTAATAGAACCTTTCTTTTAGTGACACATCGTGCCTCATTATTGAAATTAGTTGATCGCATTATTGTAATCGAACATGGCTCTGTTATTGCTGACGGCCCCAAAGAACAGGTATTAGAAGCTTTGAAGCAGGGTAAATTAAATGTCAGAGCTTAAAACAGAGCTACCATTAAAGGAACAGTCAAAAAAAAATGAACCTGCTGCTAAGCCTCTAGTTAAGTCTCAGCTTAATAAACCGCTTGTTGATAGTAGTAATTTACAGATTGGTGATTTGGATTTTATACGTAGTACCAGTGCTGCAATGCTGGAAGAAACACCAAAACGTTCACGTTTTATACTGTATTTAATTATATTGATGCTATGTGTTTTAGTTTATTGGGCAGATAATGCACCATTAGATGAAATTTCCCGTGGTGAGGGAAAAGTTATACCTTCACATCAAGTTCAAATTGTACAGAATCTTGAAGGGGGTATCGTTGCTGAAATATTAATTAAGGAAGGGGATAAGGTAGAGAAAGATCAAGTTTTATTAAAAATTGATGATACAAATTTTGAAGCCTCATTCATGGAAAGTCGTTTACGCTATCTTGAACTCATTGCTAAAGCAGCACGATTGACTGCTGAAGCAGAAGGTAAAGATGAATTTAATATGCCAATTCCAGTGTTAAAAGAAGCTCCTGAACTGGCTCGTAATGAAAAAGCTTTATTTGTTAGCCATAAACGACAATTAGAAAGCAATCTTGATATTCTTAAAAATAAAGTTGTGCAAAATCAACAGGAAGTCAAGGAAGCACTTTCCAGACAAAAACAAATTCAACGCAGTCTTTACTTAGCCAGAAAAGAATTAAATATTATTCGCCCCTTATTTAAAGCGGGGGCAATGTCAGAAGTTGATGTAATCAAAAGAGAACGACAGGTTAATGAGCTTCAGGGTGATTTAGACTCAGTAAAATTATCAATACCACGTCTGGAATCCAGTATCAGAGAAGCAGAAAATAAAACAAAAGAGTTAGTCATACGTTCTAAAAGTGAGGCACAGGAAGAGTTAAATGAGGCTGCTGCTGAAATTCCCAGGATCCTGGAATCTATTGACAGCTTAGAAGATAAGGTACATCGAACACATGTGCGTTCTCCCGTTAATGGAACAATTCAGCAATTATTAATCAACACTATTAACGGCGTGGTGCAGCCGGGCATGGATCTGGTAAAAATTATACCTACGGATGATGCATTGATTATTGAAGCAAAAATGAAACCCTCAGATATTGCCTATTTATCTCCGGGTTTAAAAGCTATTGTTAAATTTACCGCCTATGACTTTGCTATTTATGGTGGTTTAGATGCCAAAGTGATTCATATAAGTGCTGACTCTATCAGTAATGAAAAAGATGAAACTTTTTATTTAGTGCGGGTTGAAACCGATAAAAACTACTTAGGCGATGCACCTGGATTATTACCTATTATTCCCGGCATGGTAACTCAGGTTGATATTTTGACAGGTAAAAAAACAGTGATGGATTTTCTTCTTAAACCTATATTAAAAACAAAGCAAAATGCACTAACCGAAAGATAATTATTTAAAACCTAATTATTTTATTAAAATAGTTCTATAAGTTATTCAAAATTAAAAATAAAAGTGCTAGAATAAGTATATGATTTTAAACTTGAGCATACTATAGTGAAAAAAAACAAATTAATCTTCTGTAGGATATTTCCTGCAATGTTGTTAACTATTCTTTTTACATCATCTGCCTATGCTGTAAATTTGCTTGAGGCCATTGAAACTGCAATCACTACTAACCCTGAAGTCTTAGAACAACTTAATCAAAAACTCTCCCGTGATGCTGAGATCCGACAAGCAAAATCTGGTTATTATCCTTCTATTGATATCATTGCCGGCTATGGTACTGAAACATCTGATAATAATGCTACACGTGCATATGAATTGACTAGAGGTAGTTCAGATCACGATAGAAGTATGAATCGTCAGGAAGCTCAATTGGTCTTACGTCAAATGTTATTTGATGGCTTTGAAACTCGTAGTGAAACTGCCAGACAGGAATTTCGTTCTCAGTCAGCTAATTATCAATTATTAAACCTTTCACAGCAAATTTCAATTGATGCTATTACAGCTTATGCCAATGTATTAAGAACTCAAAAACTTGTTGAGTATGCAGATAGTAATGTCAAAATTCATGAAAAAATATACGATCAAGTAGAGTTACGTTCTTCAATGGGCGCAGATAATCAGGGCTCTCTTAGTCAAATTTTTAGTCGTTTAAATTTAGCATATTCCAATTTAGAAGCTGAAAAAAACAATTTAACAGATGCCCTGGCTGATTATGAGCGTGTAATCGGTAATACACCAAAAGATGCTTTAGAAGAAGCAGTGTTTACTTTAACTTTGCCTAAGACTTATAAAGATACTTTAGAATTAGCCTTAAAAAATCATCCAGCAATCAGAGCTGGTTCGGCTGATATTGATGCTGTTAGAATGCAGCAGCAAACTTCCAAAAGTAACTATTATCCTGATGTGGAGATAGAACTAGGCCAGGAATGGGCAGATAATCAAAATGGAATTCGTGGCCATGATAATGGTCAGTATGCAATGCTTAATTTTCGTTATAATATTTATCAGGGAGGGGCTGATAAAGCACGTATTACCAAAGATGCACATTTAATAACTGAAGCTCAAAATAGATTGGATGTGACTAGAAGAACTGTGGCTAAGGCAGTTGATATTGCCTGGAATGCCTATCAATCATCTACAAAGCGGTCAGTGTTTCTGAAAAAATATGTTGACTCTACTATTGTGACTCGAAATGCATATGAGCAACAGTTTCAAATTGGCGAGCGCACATTATTAGATTTGTTAAATACTGAAAATGAAATTTTTTCAGCTCAGTCAGAAAATATAAAAAATAAATATGAAAATGTTATTGCCCAATATCGTGTTATTGATTCCATGGGCATGTTACTCCATGATTTGCATCTTACTGTAGTCACAGAAAATGCTAATAAAACAGTAAAAAAAAAGAAAGGTGATGATAGAGACTCTTTAAATAGTAATAATATTCAAAAGTCTAATGTAGTCCCTGAAGTGAAAGATTTATCAGACGTTCCAGAAATTAAAAGTTCTGGTCAAGTCTATTATGCTATCCAGTTGTTGAGTGCAGCAGATAAAACGTCAGTTCAGAATTTTATCAATGAACAGGATCTTTCTTCTCAAACTAAAATCATTCAAACAACACGACAAAATAAACCCTGGTTTAATTTAGTTTATGGTCATTATAGTAGTTCCTTAGAAGCAAAAAATGAGTTAAAGCATTTACCTAAAACATTATTATTATATAAACCCTGGGTTATAAAACTTTAAGTTGATGCTTCTGTCTACCAAAAATATTAAATTTAAAAATCTTTTCTAATAATTAGCTAAGATCCAGGGTAATAAATGTGAATGCATTCATCTGTTCCTCCAATGAAGATATAAGAAAGAGACTGCTTACTATTTTATCAGATAATAAAATAGACAGTCGTATTTTTACTTCTGCAGATGAATTAGTTGAAATCTTGCCTGTTTCACCAATAGTGAACCTTATTTATCACTTGGGTTCTAATAGTTGTAGTGAATCCAAATTAACAATTATTCAGAAACAATTCAAAGAAAAACTCAATACACTTGTACTTGATAATTCGCCTAGTCCAGATCAAGGTGTACGCTTACTAAACATGAATGTACGGGGCTATGCTAATAGTTGGATAGAAGCTAATAAACTTATTACTGCCTTATCAGTAATAGAGCAAGGTGAAATTTGGGCAGGGGCAATTATAATAAAATATTTACTGCAAAAATCTAGCGAACAAAAAATTATAAATAGTACAGAGACATCCATCCTCAATAAACTATCCGAACGGGAACAAGAAATAGCCAAACATATTTATGCCGGTAAAAAAAATAGAGATATAGCTGAGGAACTCTATATTTCAGAAAGGACTGTAAAAGCTCATTTGACAACTATATACAAAAAATTAAATATTCGCAATCGTCTTGAACTCTCACTCATATTAGCTGAGAAGCATAATTAAAATAATTTCTTTAGAGTCACTTATAAAGCTTCGTCATTTACACATTTTTTTACGTAAATCCAAATTTAGTACTAAAGTACAATATATTTTTATAAAGATAAGTATATACTCGTAAATAATAAGGGAGAGATCCCGATAAAACTTTTAAATAAAAAAATAACTCATCACAGAGGTTTGACATCATGGCACAACCAATTGGCCAGGTAACAATTTTAACAGGTACTGTTAAAGCAATTGACAATGCTGGCAATGAAAGGATTCTAGACATTAATTCAACGGTATACTTGGGTGAAACCATTATAACGGATGGAGTTAGTAGTCGTGTCATGGTTGCAATGAATAATGGTCAAAACCTTACTATGGGTAGAAATGACAGACTAACTATTGATTCTGATATCTATAATCCTGATGCTATGCCTGTTGGAGCGGATAATCAAGAAAGTATTGCTTCAGTTGAAAGCATCCAGCAAGCCTTATTAAATGATCCTAATTTTGATCCGACTGAATTAGAAGCAACTGCAGCTGGCGGTGGTACTGGTGCAGGAAGTGAGAGTATTGGTGAGACTGATCTTGTAACTCATGATATGCAAGATGTAAATTATCAGTTTCTTGATACTATTGGTCTGGCAGATGAAATTGAAGAAAGTGATAGATATAGAGATAATGATGCTTCATTGTTAGAAGGAGATACCGACACCGATACTGATACCGACACCGATACCGATACGGACACGGACACCGATACGGATACGGACACGGATACCGACACTGATACCGATACGGATACAGACACCGATACGGATACTGATACAGACACCGATACGGACACGGACACGGATACCGACACTGATACCGATACGGATACAGACACCGATACGGATACTGATACAGACACCGATACGGA
>JADFVK010000180.1 GCA_015222495.1 Pseudomonadota bacterium | reverse complement strand
GGTCATTATTTCCCGCTATTTTTTAATTTCGATCATTTGCTTGAAAAAAATAATTTCTCCGTCAAGGTCGAGTTTAACTGGTCGATTCAGCCAGCGACATTTATCGATAAAAGCGTTACGGGTTATACCTGTACAATTTACCTGAACACCTACTTCGTTGAATCAGAAAAAGCGGCCATAAAAGCATGGGAAGAGACGCTTAACATATTAGGTCAATATTTGGGTAATATACCCATCGAGCACACAGATTATATTTTTTCTACAGAAGAATAAAAGCATATTATTTTAATTTTGTTACCACCGGCCTTATATTCAGGGTATATAGCATCACGGAATGTTTTACCCTTGGCATCAAAAATAATGACAACTCTTTGCGTTGGATAGTCATTGAATTCACCACACCATACACTGTGCCCGTTGGCATGCCTTGTCTCTACCTGATGAAACTGCGATGCAAACCAATATTGCTTATTCCAAATTAACCCTATGTTTTATCACATTGTTTATTCTGTATCGATCCCCATCTCCAAAGTATGGACATATCAGCACTTAAAAAATTACTCGATCAAGGCCAGGATAGCGTTATTTTACGCTTTGGCTTAGGCAATGCTTTATTTAAATCAGGACAAGCGGCAGAAGCAATTCCTCACTTAAGAGTTGCTATTGAATTTGCTCCTGAGTATTCAGCCGCCTGGAAAATTCTAGGTAAGGCATTGGTTGAAATTGGCGATAAAGAAGAGGCGATTAAAGTCTATAAAAAAGGCTTAATAGTGGCCGATAAAAAAGGAGATCGACAAGCGGTTAAAGAAATTAATGTTTTTTTAAAGCGCCTGTTGAAATAGAACAACACCAATGAAATCCTTATCTAAAAAGCAGTCATTGCAATCGATCCTGGCATACCATCAAAAAACCAAACATCATTTCCAACGTTATGCTTCAGGCCCTGATGGCTTGGACTGGAAGCATCAACCTGAAGCCTTTCGCACATTTAAGGGTTGCACAAAGCTCAAATTGCCATTACTGAAACAAGCGACTGATGTGCTTTATAATGATTTATATCAAGACAATAAAATATCACCTCAAGCTCTATCGATAAAAAATATTGCACAGCTATTGGAACTATCACTTGGACTCTCTGCATGGAAGCAATACGAAGAAAACAGATGGTCACTTCGTTGTAACCCTTCAAGTGGTAATTTACACCCGACAGAATCTTATATTATTGCTGAGAACTGCGAGGGAGTTTCAAAGGGTGTACATCACTATGTGAGTCGCGATCACAACCTTGAGCAACGCTGTCAATTTAGCAATGATGAAGCATTACTGCCTAACAATTGTTTTCTCATCGGTTTATCCTCAATACATTGGCGAGAAGCCTGGAAATATGGCGAGCGTGCCTTTCGTTATTGCCAGCTTGACGCAGGGCATGCCATTGCATCCATTCGTTATGCTGCCGCAACCTTAGGTTGGCAAGCACAAGTTTTAACTTCTGCCAGTGATGCACAGATTGAAACCATTTTAGGCATCAATCGTGACCCTGACTTTAACTCGGCAGAACGCGAGCATTCAGATGTGATGTTACTCATAACTACACATCCAAAAGAACAATCTAATGACCTTTTTTCATTGAAAAACATCGCTGAAGCTGCGAAGAGTGGACAATGGTTTGGACAGGCAAACATTCTTTCATCACAGCATCTTGATGAATGGCCAATCATTGCAGATGCCACTGTGGCCAGTGTGAAGTCTGAAACAGATGAATCCTCATGGCAAGCACCTATTTTACCCAAGCTCAATATGACTTCTGATAGAAATTCAGCTCATGCAGCAAGCACTTTGATTAAACAAAGACGCAGTGCACAAGAATTTGATAGCAGTCATTTCACGAATAGAAATTTGGGTAATGAAAAGACAGTCAACGAACCATCATTCACTGATAAAATGTTATACCGAATGCTCGATCTCACTTTGTCCCGTCAGAACATACCACCAATGGACAGTATTTCATGGAAACCAGCAATACATCTACTTCTTTTTGTTCACCACGTCGAAGGTATTGAATCAGGCTTGTATCTATTCTTACGCAATGACGAAGTAAAAAGCACATTTCAAACTCATTTAAAACAAGATTTTGAATGGCTTAAACCCATAAGCTGTCCAGCACATCTGCCATTATTTCGTTTAGTTTCTGGCGATGCCAGAGAAGCCGCAAAAACACTCTCCTGTCATCAGGAAATTGCCCGAGATGGTGTGCTCAGTTTTGGCTTAGTAGCGGAATACGAGTCAAACTTGGCTGATAAACCCTGGGTTTACCGACAACTATTTTGGGAAGCTGGCATTCTGGGACAAATACTGTATCTTGAAGCAGAATCAATTCACCTTCGCGGTACTGGCATTGGTTGTTACTTTGATGATGGCGTACATGAGTTGATTGGTTTGGTAGAAGATGACCATACATTTCAAAGTCTGTATCATTTCACCATAGGAAAGGCATTAACCGATAATCGATTACAAACACTTCCGCCTTATGCTCATTTGCAGCGAAGTAATTTAGTAAGAGAATAATAATCGGATTATAGATACTGCAGTGTATCTTTAGATGACAATATTCCCTGATTTACTCAGTAAAAATAGGAAGTTAAACCGTTGTTCGGTTACTCATTGATAAGTTAAATAATCTCTCTGTTAAGGTTGTTTCTGAGTCACACAACAGTAAGAATTTCTTAATTATCATATCGATCACAGTCATAACTAGATTCAGCAATTTTCCATAAAAAATATAAGAGTATCAAAGCCGTACAAAGCAATAACAATTGCAAAATTGGATGTCCCCATAAAATACCAATCGACAATGAAAAAGAAAATACAATAACCCAGCTGGCACGTTTCTTGGTCGTTCTTTTCATGGTTTTATGACATTCCCAACGTCTTAAATCCTCCCCAAACCAGCGGTTATTTAAGAGTATTTTATGAAATCTAGGTGAACTTTCAGCAAAACAGGCCGCTGCCAGGATCATAAAAGGTGTGGTGGGTAATATTGGCACTAAAACACCTATACTTCCCAGGATAAAAAAGAAGCTGCCTAAAATGATAAAAATTGTTTGTTTAAGGTTTCTGGTCATGATAAATATCTATAACTAAACAAATTGTCCTGCTGTAAAACCGGATGACCAGGCCCATTGAAAATTATAACCCCCTAAATGTCCGGTCACATCAACAACCTCACCTATAAAGTATAAGTCTGGCACTTTCTTAGCCTGCATTGTTTTAGAGGAAAGCTCATTAGTATCTACACCACCAACTGTTACCTCTGCAACACGATAACCCTCTGTTCCCTGCGGCCAGAATTGCCAGTTTTGAAATATATCACTAATCGTTTTTAAGACATCATCATTATATTGTTTAATTGCTTTATCCATTGACTGTGCTTGAACAAATACATCCACCAGTCGTTTTGGAAATTGTTGTGCTAATATATTTTTCAACATCATATTGGATTGTTGTACTTTCTGCTCCAATAACCATTCAAATAGATTTAGTAGCGGTAATAATTTAATTTCAACGGGTTCAGATAATGTATTATTCAGACTTGTCCAATAAGAGGATATTTGTAGAATAGCAGGACCACTTAGGCCCTTATGAGTGAATAATATATTTTCTATAAAGTTCTGTCCTGCATAATTAACCTCAGCAGATAGAGCAATACCTGATAAGGATAAATACTTGTTTTTATCCTGTGCATTATAACTGAACGGTACTAGACCAGGCTGAGTGGGAATACAATTTATTTGGAACTGTTTGGCTATTCTCAGACCAAAATCACTTGCTCCCATCTTACTCACAGAGAGCCCTCCCGTGGCAATCACCAAAGATTTAGCAGCATAATTTTCAATAGAAGTATTCAAAACAAAGAATGATTCTGTATTTTTTTCAAGCTTTGCAATATGACAATCTAATTGTATAGTGACTTTATATTGATGACACTCGGATAACAACATTTGCACAATATCATCAGCACTGCGGTCACAAAATAGTTGTCCATGTTCCCGTTCATGCCAGGGGATTTGATACTTTCCCATCAGAGCAAGAAAGTCATAATATTGATATCGGGATAAAGCGGATTTGGCAAAGTGTGGATTCTGTGATAAAAAATTTTCCGCACTGACATCATAATTTGAAAAATTACACTTTCCCCCACCGGAAATACGAATTTTTTTAGCGGCTTTTGCTGCATGGTCAAGTACTATTACCCTGCGACCACGTTTGGCCGCCTCTATAGCACACATCAAGCCTGCCGCACTGGCACCAATAATAATCACATCATATAATTCTGATTTTGTCATAGATTTATTTAAGCTATCAGGTTTAGATATACATTGCCTGGCCACTACTCAAACGTAACCAGCCTTTGATAATACGATAAATAACCCAGATATAATTAATAAATAAAATAGCATAGCCTACTAAGACAAAAACTAAAATAGCACCAATTATTCCCCAGAATAAACTATACCAGAAAGTTCTAATCTGCCATTGAAAATGTGATTCAGATAAAGTGCCTTTTACATCTCCTTTCTTGATGTAGTTGATAATAACGGCAATAAAAAAAGGCAGTGCAGTAAAAATAGCGATCGCCTGAAGCAAATAGACAATACTTGTAATACTTCTATAGTCTTCATTATCTACTTTATGTAGCTCGTTATTAGAAAACTGAGCATCCATTATAAAATACCTATCATTAATAAATTATTCCTGTGCTTCCAGGTCGGCCTGTAAATTATCAACTTTTTGTTTTACCAGTGAATTAACCTTAAATGCCAGCCAGGTGAAGAACAAAAAACACAGGGCAATGCCTGCTTTAATGATGGTACCATCCCCTAAGTTGGAAAGTATGGTCGACATAATGACAGCGGGAAAGGTAAGAAAAATAATCATCAGTAAAACAGGATCATTAAACTTCTTCCAACGCTGTAATTTATTTTCAATTTCCTGTTTACTGGCCATAATAATTATTCCTAATTTAATTAGTTAGAGTTAAATCTTGCTTTCTACTCAAACTTATCCTGGTGACTCACTATCAAAGTACAAAATATTTATTAGTAATTCTATCATACCTATCAATACACTTATAACTTTAGAATAAGCTAATATTGACTATTTATAAATCTAATAGTTTAAGGTATAGTTAAATATTCGTAACTACTCACTCTAAATTAAGCAATAACATTGATAACACTAACTATGAAAAAATCAGATACTAATTTTCAACCCTGGGAAAAGTCCTTTCAAAAAGTGGCCACCCCTTTTGAAGAATTTATTCATGAAGAAACCACCTCCGGTTTTATTTTAATGGTCAGTGCTATTTTAGCCATGATCTTTGCCAATAGCTTCTTAGCTCATCATTATGAACATATTCTACATACTGAAATAGCCTTCTCTATTGGTGGTAGTGAAATACGATACACACTGCACCATTGGATTAATGACGGCTTAATGGCCTTTTTCTTTCTAGTGGTAGGTTTAGAAATAAAACGTGAAGTGATTGTGGGTGAATTATCTGATCCTAAGGCCGCCATAATGCCGATAATTGCAGCTGTTGGCGGTATGCTGGTACCTGCATTGTTTTTCTATTTTATCAATATTAATACTGATGCGTCCATTGGCTGGGGGATACCCATGGCAACTGACATTGCCTTTGCCGTCGGGGTGCTGGTATTACTGGGTTCCAGAGTGCCCAAAACAGTGCTCACATTTTTAGTCGGCCTGGCTATTGTTGATGATCTGGGCGCTGTAGTCGTCATTGCCTTATTTTATACCGATCAAATATATTTTAATTGGCTGATTTTAGCTGTTATCACTATCTTTATCTTAATTATATTTAATCGTATGGGGATCAGAAGACCATTACCTTATTTTATTGTCGGTACTATCATTTGGTTTGCGATGATGCAATCTGGTGTTCATGCTACTCTAGCAGGTGTTTTAGTGGCTCTCACAATACCGGTTAAACCTAAGTTTGATCACAAATTATTTGTAGTTCATATGAGTGGTATACTTGAAAAATTAATAAGCACACAGAATAAAAATACAGATAGTAAAAATGTTTGTATTATCCATGATAATGAATCACGTGCAATGCTGCAAACTCTGGAAAATGGTGTACATTCTGTAGAATCTCCCCTACAGCGTTTAGAACATGCCATGCACATGCCAGTTGCATTTGTAGTTATCCCTTTGTTTGCCTTAGCCAATGCCGGTATTCCTGTTGATGTTAGCGCCTTAGGACAAACAATGACACATCCTGTGGCGATGGGAGTTATGGCGGGTTTGATTCTAGGTAAACTAATTGGTGTAGCAGGCATCAC
This sequence comes from Pseudomonadota bacterium, assembly GCA_015222495.1. Lineage (GTDB taxonomy): Bacteria > Pseudomonadota > Gammaproteobacteria > GRL18 > GRL18 > GRL18. Next base: position 21,383 of record JADFVK010000180.1, on the reverse strand, counting down.
CTGGCTAGCGGTTAAATTGGGCTTAGGAAAGTTACCCGAAGGTATGACTGGATATCATTTAATCGGTGTAGGATTTTTAGCCGGTATTGGTTTTACAATGTCCATTTTTATTGCTGAACTGGGTTTTTCCGCTAATGCAGAATATTTGCTCATGGCCAAAACCGGTGTTTTATTCGCCTCAGTTTTAGCTGGAATCTGTGGTTACCTCTGGTTACGATTTACTGCTGAAAAATAAGAGTCATCAAGCAAATAAAAGTCCTTAACTAAACAAAGAGCCTTTAAAAACATATGTCTGACATAGAACACCGTATTATGGAACTGGAAATTAAAAATTCTCACCTTGAGGATACTATTGAACAGCTCAATCAAATCATTTTTCAACAACAACAAAGTATCGATACAATCAGCAGACATTTAGAACAGATACAGAATAAAATCAGTAATTTACAAGAAAGTAATGATAAAGAACTTCCAGAACCACCTCCACCACATTATTAGTTCCTGATGAACTCATTATTAAAGTAGTTGATCATTTAACCAGCTGAGCTAATAACTAGTACCGTGCGTACCCCTACAATCCATTGAGAAAATAAAATGAAAAAAGAAATTATTGTTATCGGCATAGGAGAAATGTCAGGCGTATTTACCCGGGCTTTACTGCGTGCAGGCTATCCTATTATTCCAATCACCAGGGATATAAAAATTTCTGATGTACAGCAAAAATTTAATAATCCGGAAATGATTTTAGTAGCTGTCGGTGAAACTGATCTCAGCCCGGTATTAGAACAATTACCATCAGACTGGAAGGATAAAGTAGTTCTACTGCAAAATGAATTATTACCCTATGATTGGGAAAAACATGAATTAATCAATCCTACCGTGATATCTGTCTGGTTTGAAAAAAAGAAAGGTCAAGATTTTAAAGTACTGGTCCCCTCGCCTATTATGGGTCCTAAAGCAGAAATTATTAAAAATGCCTTATCACTATTAGAAATACCCGGCTGGGTTGTGGCCAATGACAAAGAAATGTTATTTGAACTGGTTAGAAAAAATCTTTATATTTTAATGACCAACATTACAGGCCTGGAAGTCGGTGGTGATGTTAATGCACTATGGAATCAACATCGTGAATTGGCTTTCAAAGTATTTGATGAATTGCTTATCCTGCAAAACCATCTCACTCAATATGATAATGACCGTGAACCTCTTATTGAAGCTGTTGTCGAAGCCATTAATGGCGACTTAGCACACCAATGCATGGGACGTTCCGCACCTGGTAGATTAGCAAGAGCATTGGACTATGCAGATAAAAATCAATTAGAAGTGCCTGAACTTAAGAGAATTTCAGAGCAGTTTTGTTAAGTTATTAATTCTTTGCTTAACTTCTTACTTCAATATATGACTTCTATAATAACGTAACTCTTCAATAGATTCTCGAATATCATCTAATGCCTGATGCGTACCTTTTTTCTCAAAGCCCTTCATTACCTCAGGATACCAGCGTTTTGCCAGTTCTTTTAAGGTACTCACATCTAAGTTTCGATAGTGAAACCATTCTTCCAGTTCTATCATTGAATTAGCCATAAAACGTCGATCCTGACAGATACTATTACCGCACATAGGGGAAACACCTTTAGCAATATATTGCTGCAAAAACTCAATAGTTTTTCGCCCGGCTTCTACTTCATCTATCTGACTATTTTTCACTCGTTTAATTAACCCGGAATCACCATGATGCTGGGTATTCCATTCATCCATAGCATTGATTACTTCATCTGATTGATGAATCGCCATAACAGGACCTTCAGCAATAATATTAAGCTCTGCATCTGTCACTATGGTAGCAATTTCAATAATTCTATCTGTTTGAGGTTCCAGACCTGTCATTTCCAAATCAACCCAAACTAAATTACGGTGATCCTGTGTCATATTATCTCTCTTAATAATGGTAATTTTTTAGTTTTAAATTATAGATGTTTTACCGTCATAACTCCCCCTAAACCTAGGGAGAGTCAGGTAAAACCCAACCTGCACGTGGATAGTGGCAAGTATATCCACCGGGGTAACGTTCTAAATAATCCTGGTGTTCAGGTTCAGCCTCCCAAAAATCTGTCGACTGAGTGACTTTAGTAACCACTTTAGCCGGCCATAATCCTGATTTATCTACATCTTTAATTGTTTGTAAGGCAATATTTTTTTGTTCTACATTAGTATAAAAAATTTCAGAACGATAGGAACTTCCTTTATCATTGCCTTGTTGATCTACTGTGGAAGGATCGTGTATCTGAAAAAAATAAGATAATATTTGTCTATAAGTAATGGTGTCAGGATCAAAGCTAATTTCAATTGCTTCAGCGTGAGAGCCATGATTTTGATAAGTTGCATTGGGCACATCACCACCTGTATATCCCACTCTTGTTGTTTCCACTCCCGGCAATTCTCGAATAAGATCCTGCATTCCCCAAAAACATCCTCCCGCTAAAATTGCAATTTCTATCATGTTACAACCTTTAATAAGTTAATTAATGCTATATTAGCATAACCGAAAATATTTAAAAAACTTAAAAACCTACGATCTGTTTTTAAGTTCGTCATCCTCCCCGGCTAAATTGATATTGAATAGTACATATTCTACTAAAAATCATATGTAATTATCCTCTCAAAACAGAGAGTAAGATTAGTGACGAGATAAGTGATATAATCTACCCCTTATAAATCGCATTATCACAAATTATAAATGGGTATCTCTTCAGGGTGAAACCTTCCAATAACGAAAATCCTCTTAGAAGATTATAAACTCTTCTATTAACACAAATAGTGATTACAATATTCCAAATATGTTAAATTCTTTCTACCAACATTTACCTAATATAGTCAGCTTTATTCGTATATTAATGACACCTTTATTGCTATATCTCGCAATTGAGCAACAGGCTATGATATTTATTGCTGTGCTTTTGTTTACAGTGCTTACTGATGTTCTGGATGGTTATCTGGCACGACAATTAAATGCCGTATCTGAAATTGGCTCACAATTGGATAGCTGGGGTGATTTTTTCGTTTATAGCACTATGGCTATTGCTGCCTGGTTGTTATGGCCAGACATTATTTTGCGCGAAAAACTCTATATAATTATAATTATTTTCAGCTTCACCATACCCGTATTAACTGGTCTGTTAAAGTATAGAAAATTAACCAGTTATCATACCATTGGCGTTAAAATTGCAGTTGGAATAACCATTCTCTCATATATTTTATTATTTACAGGCATTTTAAGCTGGCCGATTAAAGTAGCCGCTGTTTGTTGTCTTTACGCAGGTATAGAAGAAATATTAATTACTCTCATGAGTAAAGAGAAAAAAACAGTAGATGTCAAAAGTATATGGCATGTACTTAAAGAAAACAGATCAAAATAAATTGCTATCAGTATAATAAATTGACTATATACTTATGAAAAAACATAGGCGCTTAAAAAAAATAATTATAGCCATTCTGCTTGGTTTTGCAGGGTTTTTCCTTGCTACACTGATCTTTTCAGAAAAAGAAGCTATTCTTGTCGGACTAATCATTTTTCTGGTGATGCTCTGGACAAATGAGGGACTACCCCTGGGTGTCGTCTCTTTACTGCCGATCATACTTTTTCCCTCTTTTGATATCCTCAGTACAAACGAAACATCGGTTAACTATTCAAAATCAATTATTTTTCTCTTTCTTGGTGGTTTTTTACTGGCCATTGCAGTAGAAAAGACAGAACTACACAAAATTATAGCGAATAAAATGCTCTCTATTTTCCCTTCAACTATAAGAGGGATTATTTTTTCACTGTCCATAACTTCCGGCTTACTAAGTTCATTTTTGTCAAATACGACAACGACTCTATTGCTCATGCCGCTGGCACTTTTTCTTAGCGAAGAAAAAAAAATTAAGATGAGATTTGCTCTCGCTATTGCCTATGGCGCGAGTGTAGGAGGAATTATGACTCCGATCGGGACTCCACCCAATCTTATCCTGATGGGCATTATGGAGGATAAAGGACTGGAAGCCATTCCTTTTATACAGTGGGTATGGATGGTATTTCCTTTGGCTCTTTTGATGTTTTTTGTCGTCAGTTTTATACTCTCACTAGGGGTTTCTGAGGTGAAAATCCAAAGAGATAAGACCACAAATACTATGAACTATGAACAGAAAAAAGTTTTCTTTACTTTAATTGCTCTGGTGATTCTGCTGTTTGCAAATGCCCCTGTCAAACCTTACTATGATGGCTTTGGACTTAATGAAAAAGGAATACTTCTCGGCTTTGGGCTTTTAATGTTTTTGCCTCCTGTCAATGTGCTCACCTGGAAAGACAGTAAAAAAGTGCCCTATGAGATCATTTTCCTATTTGGTGCTGGATTTTCCATAGCCACAGCATTTACAAGTAGCGGACTGGCAAGTTCGGTAGCATCCTATCTTCTTGAATTAACCACTCTTCATCCAATTTTAATTATGTTGTCTATTGCGGCCTTGGTCACATTTACGACAGAAATCACCAGTAATACTGCACTGATTTCTATGATGCTTCCTATTCTTTATGCCGTAACTGAAGCCAGTGGTCTTGATACAACACTATTTTTGATGATTGCAACAATCTGTGCAAGCTATGCTTTTATGCTTCCAATTGCCACGCCTCCAAATGCAATTGCAATGTCAAGCGGGGCTGTCCATGTAGCTACAATGGCAAAATATGGATTTTTGTTTAATATTATAGGAATTTGTCTGATAGTTATAATTGCCTCTTTTTACTGGAGCAATTTTATATGAACTATAGCTTCCTTTTTATCATTATGTCTATTTGTCTGTTGCATAGTTCAAATAGTTGCGCGCAAGAAAAAATTAAGCTGTGCAGCGACTCAAATATTGTTGTTGCATATACTAAAACTGAAGATTACCAACTGGTATGTAACTCGGTCAATGATGTCATTGAGATAGCAAAAAAAATTGGTCTGAGTGAAGAATTAAATATTACTATATCGATAGTAGATAGACTGCTCATTAATAGTACCGTTAAATTACTAGCGTTCTTTAATCCGAACAACATGGAAATACAGGTGCTATCAATGCAGGCATGTATAAAAACATTTGGGAATAATGTTGTATTTGGTCAGGAAATTGATAGAGAACTATACCGAAGCATTATAATACATGAAATTGCTCATGCTCTTTTCTGGAAAAACATGGGGAATAAGTTTATTGCCAGGGAAATTCATGAATATTTTGCTTATACAATCCAGCTAGCCTTGCTTGATAAATCTCACAGGAATGAAATTATTTTTTCAAATAATGTCCCGGCATATTCAAACAGGTCGGAACTTTCAGAAGAATATTATCTGCTGAGTCCAGCCAAATTTGCAGTTAAGTCATATTTGCACTTTGTAAGTATCAATGAAGACTGGCCATACATGCTCAGCCTTTTTAAGGAATGACTTATCAGTCAGCACAGAAAAAAGATTAGGGCTATTTCATGAATATAACTGTGCTGGATAATAGCCGGATTCAAGTTTTGTTAAAAGCTACAAAACTTAGACTGTATAATGTATCATATACTTCAAATTTCACCCACTAATCTTATATGGAAAATTATGCCGCTGTTCAGTACACTATTTATTATCATGATATTACTTGCCACTATGACTCACTTATGGCTCTCATCACGACAAATTAAGCATGTTCAGCAACATCGCCAACATACACCACCTGCCTTTGCTGAAAAAATCTCTTTAGATGAGCACCAAAAAGCCGCTGATTATACTATTGCAAAAGAAAAATTAGGCAATATAGAGCTTGTTTTTGGCACTATTTTATTACTCATATGGACTCTAGGCGGTGGATTAGAGTTTGTTGATCAATATATCCGTGGTTTTCAATTATCACCTCTTTATGCCGGTGTTGCTTTTATCTTACTTATTGGTTTTATTTCCTCCATTATTGATACACCTATCAGTCTGTATAACACCTTTGTCTTAGAAGAAAAATTTGGCTTTAACCGCACAACCTTCAAAACCTGGTTAATTGATTTAGTTAAGCAAACTCTATTGGGTCTGCTAATTGGCATACCCTTAATTATGACCATTTTATGGTTGATGAATAGTGCCGGCAAATACTGGTGGTTTTATGCCTGGGCCGTTTGGATGGGATTTAGCTTTCTTATGTTATGGGCCTATCCTGCATTTATTGCTCCCCTTTTTAATAAATTCAGCCAATTAGAAAATCAATCTCTGAAACAGCGTATCGAACAATTAATGACTCGTTGCGGCTTTATCAGTAAGGGAATATTAGTTATGGATGGTTCAAAACGTTCCAGTCATGGCAATGCTTATTTCACGGGCTTAGGTAATAATAAGCAAATCGTCTTTTTTGATAATTTATTAGATTCACTTGACGATGAGGAAGTAGAAGCTGTTCTTGCTCATGAATTAGGACATTTTAAAAAGAAACATATTGTAAAACGCCTAATTGCCACAACTATTATTAGCCTGATAGGTTTTGCCGTACTCGGTTATCTTATGCAGCAAGACTGGTTTTATCATGGTCTGGGAATGAGTCATACCTCTATTTATGCTGCTCTGGTATTATTTAGTATTGCCTCGCCTGTTTTTACTTTTTTTCTCAGTCCAATTAGTGCAAAAATCAGCCGTAAACATGAATTTGAAGCCGATGATTTTGCTGCTCAACAGGCAGATGCACAAAAGCTAGTGGATGCACTGGTTAAATTATATAAGGATAATGCCAACACATTAACACCTGATCCCTTGCATTCAGCCTATTATGACTCACATCCACCAGCACCGGTTAGAATTGAACATTTACTTGCTTCATCAACATCAAATAAAAGGACATAACATGAATTTTAAAAAAACACTCATTAAAACACTGGCAACCACTTCATTATTAGTGTTACTGACACAAACAGCCAGTGCTGTAAGTGCTGCTAATGGCAAAGACTTACATGATGAAAGCTGTATCGCTTGTCATACTTCACTCACCAATGGTCAGCCAACTTCAATTTACACTCGCTCAGATCGTAAGTTCAATACTCTTAAGGGATTGAATAAACAAGTAATGCGTTGCCAAAATTCCGTTGGCGCCAACTGGTTTGATGATCAAATTGCTGATGTCGTAGAATATCTCAATACAAATTATTATAAAGTGAAATAAGTGCTTTTATCAGACATAAACTTACCCACCACCTTATTTGCAGGTGAGGATATTTGCAAAACGATAGTGGACAAGTTGATTGGCCGAGGGCTTTTATCAAGCATAAACTTATCCACTATCTTATTTGCAGGTGAGGATATTTGCAAAACGATAGTGGACAAGTTGATTGGCCGAGGGCTCTTATGGCAAAGCGCCAGTTAAACCGCCGTCAGGAATGGCGTATTAAAAAAATTCAGGATGAACGCTTATCCCGGGCAAGTGGCAAGCAATCCCGCATAGTAAAAAATATTAAGCAATTACAGGATACACTCTATCATGGCATTGTAGTCAGCCATTTTGGTGCATCTTTAGACGTTGAAGAAGCAGAGAGCGGTATAATTTATCGCTGTGGCTTACGACAAAATATTGATTCAATCGTTTGTGGTGATAAGGTCATCTGGCAGAAGATTGATAATCTTCCAGAAAATGAGCTTATTCAGGGTATTATCACCGCACTACAAGCAAGGTCAAGCGTTCTTGCCCGCCCTGATTTTAATGGTCAAATGAAGCCTGTTGCAGCCAATGTTGATCAAATGCTCATCGTCACCTCTCCCGTCCCGGAACTAAATGAAGGTTTAATTGACCGTTACCTGGTTGCTGCCGAGCTCTCTCATATCCAGGCAGTTTTAATTTTAAACAAAATTGATACCCTCTCTGTTGAACAAAGAGAACTATTAGAACAACGTATTAAAGTTTATCAGGATATCCATTATCCAGTCATTTTTACCAGTGCCAAAACTCAAGATGGATTAGAAAAACTTTATTCACAATTAGCCAATAAAACCAGTGTTTTTGTTGGTCAATCCGGCGTAGGTAAATCCTCCTTAATAAATGCATTTTTACCGGAAGCACAAATCAAAGAAGGTGAAGTCTCTAAAAAAACAAACAAAGGAACTCATACCACAAGCATTTCAAGACTTTATCATTTAAAGTTAAAGAAAAATATAGAAAATAGTCAGTTAATAGATTCACCAGGTGTACGTGAGTTTGGACTATGGGATATTCAAAAAGAAGATGTAATCCATGGCTTTGTCGAGCTACAGCAATACGCCCACAATTGCCGCTTTAGAAACTGTCAGCATTTAAATGAACCTGACTGCGGTTTACTCAATGCCCTGGAAGATAATAAAATTCATCCCCTCAGACTGGATAGTTATCACCGAATTGTTGATTCCTTATAACGGTGCTTTTCAAGATAGTTTTCTTTTCATTATCATCTTCTGATGACTTCTTTTTTAAATAAGATTTTCTTAATGATCTGATAATCAATGGATGCTTCAATATTTTTTTTAACTTCCGTTTCAAGATCAATAATATTTTTTCCTTCAGGAATTTCTAAACTTGCCGATGTATTTATTGGGGAAACAGCTGAAATTGCCATTGTTTTTCTCCTATTTTAATTATTTAGCGTCCTATAATCATAAAAAATTGAGGGTGGGTAGTTTGTTGTGTCTTAACAATGATACAATCCCATTTATTTAATCAAAGATTGTCACTAGAAAATATTCATGGCTGATACATTACAATCTAATACACAACTTCAGAAATTCCTTTCTCGCACTAGTGTTGCGTCATTACCTGTATTACACAAAACTCTTCAGCATTTAAAAGAGATTCTGGCAAAACCCAGTTTTAATTACCACCAGATGGATGAAATTTTACAATATGATCCGGCCTGTATGATCAACCTATTGTCCTATGCCAATCAGGAAGTTAGTAAAGATTTTGATAAGCAAATATCTAAGGTTGAGCATGCTGCCATGTTTTTGGGCATGGATAGATTAGAGAAATTTATTAATAAAATTACCTCAGTCTATAATATAAAAAACAGTAAAGTAGCTGCCAAAATTGATAAATTACAATATCGTGGTCTTCATGCAGCATTTCAGGCAAAAAACTTTGCCCGACTTATCAATGACTCCTCTATCGATGAAATCTACAGCAGTGCTTTAATCAGCCCGATTTCAGAATTAATGTGCTGGCATCTTGATCCTGTTAAGGCACAAAAAGTTGAGCTCTTAATTCACAAAGAAAAAAAAGATTATACCCAATCTCAAATTGAAATATTTGGCTTTAGCTACCATGAGTTAGCACAGGCACTGACTCTACAATGGAATATTCCTACTCTTTTTTTACAAAGACAGGAAGTCGATAGCATTGAAGAAATGTCAAAACCGATAAAATGTATTTATTTTGCAGAAGAATGTAGTATCTACGCCGAAAAAGGCTGGTATTATAATGATATGTATCAGCATATTACTGAATATTCAGAGAATTTACATTATAGTGAGGGACGAATTGCTTATGAGTTGCATAAAACAGCTGTTAATCTGGCTCACGACACAAAAGATTTTTATAAGATACAATCAGTGTCAAACTATCTAGCCTTATTGCCCGGGGAAGTACCTTATACTCAGGTTATCAAAATCGAGGAAAAGAAAAAGCCTCAGCAGCCGCAAGAGGTACCTCAAAAAGTCATCAAAAAAGAACCGCTTAAAAAACCAGACCCAATTAAAGTTAAAAGTATTAACCTGATTAAAACAGTCAATGACTTCCCCAATCTGATCCGTATTACCATGAATGCCCTATACGAAACAGAAGCCTTTGCACGACTTGCTTTTATTATGCTCAGTAAGGATAAAAAATATTTACAAGTACGCAGTGTTCGTGGAGAAAAAAATAGTGCTTTTGTTGAAACAAAACTGCCTCTACAGCCTGCCAATCTATTTTCAAAACTACTGGTAAAATCTCAATTTATTTCAATTAATAAGAAGAATTACGAAATATTTTCACCCATTATTAATGAAACTATGCAGGCTATGTTGGAATCCAACGAGTTTATTGCCCGATCTATCCTCATCAAGAATAAACCCGTCGGCCTGTTTTATCTGGATAATCATAGCAAAGATGATTCACAAGCAAAAAAAGTCAGTGCAGATGATGTGACAAAGATAAAAGAAATTTGTGAGTTATTTGATAAACAATTAAATATTATAAGTTAGACTTAGAAATTTATTTGATAACGACTTCCATGAAGATTATTAAAGTCTTGTGACTACTTATTTTTAATACTTAGCCTAGAACCAACCTCTTTAACTATACTCCTGACGCCCATTAAAAGCATGCCCTAGTGTTGAACCATCAATATATTCAAGTTCACCCCCTAAAGGCACGCCATGTGCGATACGGGTCACTTTTACATTATACGGCTTTAACATTTCCACAATATAATGAGCAGTAGCTTCCCCTTCCACCGTCGTATTGGTGGCTAAAATAAGCTCATTAATTGCTTCATTTTCTATTCTTGATTTTAAAGTATCCAGATGCAATTGCTGGGGGCCAATACCATCAAGAGGTGATAAATGCCCCATCAATACAAAATAAGTCCCACGATACGAACCCGATTGCTCAATGGCATACACATCCGAGGGAGTTTCAACAACACAAAGCACCTGCTTATCACGTTTTGCTGACTGGCAGATATCACAAAGTTCATATTCAGTTAAAATACGACAGCTTTGACAATGCCCAACCTTTTCCATTGATTGAGTCAAAGCATGAGACATCTTTCTTGCCCCATTTCTATCACGTTCTAGAAGATGATAAGCCATTCGTTGTGCAGACTTAGCCCCAACTCCGGGGAGACATTTCAGGCTATCTATTAATTGATTGATTAAAGGGGAATGTGCCATTAAAACGGAAGTTTAAAGCCTGGTGGTAAATTTAAACCATCTGCCATACCAGACATTTTACCTTTAGATTGCTGCTCTATTTGACGTACAGCATCATTAACAGCTGCAGCCATTAAATCTTCCAGCATTTCTTTGTCATCCATCAGGCTATCATCAATATTAACCCGACGTAAATCATGACGTCCGGTCATCACTACAGAAACCATGCCGCCGCCAGACTGACCGGTCACTTCCATATCGGCAATTTCAGCCTGAGCTTTTTGCATATCTTCCTGCATCTGTTGAGCTTGCTTCATCAAGCCGCCTAAACCACCTTTCATGTAAAATCCTTATATTTTGTATTAATGGAGTGTGTGTTGCTTATCTAAAGGTTTAATTGTTTCTTCTCTTATCTGAGCTGAAAAAGCAGACAACAACATATCAACTCTTTCATCTGCATAAATAGACTTAATGGCATCTTGCTGCAACATCTCAGCATCCTGAATTTCACGCCGCCTGGGTGTTTGTAATTGCTCAGACTTTTGTAACTGACATTCCTTAATATCAAGTCTAATCTCTGCACCCAAAGTCTCATAAAGAGCTTCCTGCAAGCGTTTTTTCATTTTATCATTGACTAAGTGTTTATGCACTGATTCTAATAATAATTCAAAAACCTGAATATTTTCCTGTTCTGATTGTCGAACTAAGGCACAATGCTTTGCCAATTGCTGAACCAGACCATCAACCTGAGAACGCTCAATCAGATCATACCAGTAAGTAGCTAAATTATTACTTTTCTCATCAACACAGGGGACATTCTGAGCAGGAGTTTGTTCTAGTTTTATATTTTTTTCTGATGAAGGTCTGGATGTATGGCTTTGTTGTACTTCTGGCTCTGATATTAGTTCTGGTTCTGATGTTTTCTCTACAACAGTAGCTGGTTCCACTTCAGGCTTAGAAGAATAACTATTATCAGATAATTCATTTATAGATGACTTTTTTTTTACACCATCAAGCTGCTCTGTGTTCTGAGCATAAGGCAAATAATCCTGTTCTAAATGCCCTTCCGGCATAGCTTCAGCTGATTCAAAATGATTTTCCTGAGAATAGGCTTCTAGCGGAGGTAAATCCAAATCCTGCGGTATGGCATTTGGATTTTGGCTATGATTTTGATCAGGATTTGTTGATAGTTTTGGATCTATTTCTTCTGTACTGGGTTCTTTCTCAGCAACTCTACTTGCAACAACATCTGTTTCTACAGAACTATTTTCAACAATACTATTTACTTCCGCTCTTTCTTTAGGCAATTCTATAGTAGAAGTTTCCGGTACTTTAATTTTTTCTTGCCGCTGTTTTTGATTACCTTGAACTATAGACGGTTTAAACGCCAGCATCCTCAGTAAAATCATCTCAAAACCACCCTGAGGTTGTGGAGAGAATGGCAAATCCTTACGACCATTTAAAGCAATTTGATAATATAACTGAATATCTTCTGCAGAAATTGCAGCAGATATTATTTCTAAAGCATTTTTATCACCCAGACTATCATCAATAGCATCAGGAACCTGCTGGTATAGAGCAATACGTTGTAAAGTTGAAATTAATTCAGCTAACACTGTTTTAACATCAATCCCCTGTTCCACTAAAATTCGGCTTTGTGAAATCAAAGACGAACCATCTTCATTAGCAAGAGCGGTTAATAGTTCAAATATCCGTTGCTTTTGAACACTACCCAGCATCGCCTCAATATCAGCCAGATTAGGCTTAGCATCACAATAAGCAATTGCCTGATCTAACAAACTCAAACCATCACGCATAGAACCATCAGCAGCAATGGCTAAAGGTTTGAGAATATTATTTTCAAAAGGAATTTTTTCTGTATTTAAAATCAAGCTTAACTGCTGTTCTATCTGCTCAATCGTCAGACTTTTCAAATTAAACTGTAAACAGCGAGAAAGAATTGTGACCGGTAATTTTTGTGGATCGGTGGTTGCCAGTAAAAATTTAACATGCGGTGGTGGTTCTTCAAGGGTTTTTAATAAGGCATTAAAACTATGCCCGGACAACATATGAACTTCGTCAATCAGATAAATTTTAAATCGACCACGCGTCGGTGCATACTGAACATTATCTAATAAATCACGAGTATCTTCGACCTTAGTACGTGAGGCAGCATCTACTTCAATCAAATCAATAAAACGTCCCTCATCAATTTCAACACAAGCTGCACACGTCCCACAAGGATTCGCCGTAATCCCCTGCTCACAATTTAAGGCCTTAGCAAACACCCTGGCCACAGTGGTTTTACCCACTCCACGAGTCCCGGTAAATAAATAAGCATGATGCAGACGCTCAGACTCCAAAGCATTAGCCAATGCCTTAAGCACATGCTCCTGCCCCACCATAGTAGAGAAATTCTTTGGACGATATTGACGAGCCAGAACTTGATATTTCATAGTTTCATATAGGCAGTATGTTAAAAATAAGTAAATTTATTATCTGTTATTACATAATAATTATAACATAAGCCTTAGAATTCTTGTAAAATCACTGCAAATATATTTTGTTATTTTAAAAGAATAGATCAATAGACAAAAGAAGTGGTGACATTCGGATAAATACTTTGGAATACGATTACGCCCCAAGAGAGGAAGTGACGTAGGAGTGGTTTGTGGAGATAGTTGAATGAAGAAGGTTCATATTGTTGGTAGCGGCTTTGCTGCACTAACAGCGGTAAAAACATTAAGAAAGTCCAATATGGCGTTGGATATTACGGTTATAAGTCCAAAGGCTGAGTTCCAATACCTGCCCGGCACTATCTGGATACCTTGTAATTTAAGAGAAGCAAAAGATCTGATTATTCCATTGGATAACTTCTTTAAAAAAATGAACGTCAAACATATTGCTGCCAAAGCAACTGGCTTAAAAAATAATGGTCACACTCTAATCACCAGTTCAGGTGAAATAGATAATGATGCGTTAATCATTTGTTCTGGTGGACGTTTTATCAAAAAACTTCCGGGAATTGAACATGCCGTCACCCCCTGTGAAGGCGTTGATGCCACTTTAAAAATTAGAGATAAACTAAAAGAGTTAGATGGCGGCACGATTGCCTTTGGTTTTTCCGGAAACCCAAAAGAACCTTCTGCCATGCGTGGCGGCCCAATGTTTGAATTCTTATTTGGTATAGACCATCAGCTGCGTAAAGAAAAACGCCGTGATAAATTTAAACTGGTATTCTTTACACCAGCAGAAAACCCTGGTCAGAGATTGGGGCCAAAAGCAGTTAGTGGCCTACTCAAAGAAATGAAAAAACGTGACATTGAAACTCATCTAGGTAATAAGATGAAACAATTCACTGATCATAGTGTTACCACTGAGGGTGGTGAATTTAACGCAGATTTAATCATATTTATGCCGGGGATGACAGGTAATAGCTGGTTTGATAATTCAGAACTGCCCCGCTCCAATGGCGGAATGGTCAAAGCCAATAAACATTGTCAGGTAGAAGGTATGTCACAGGTTTATGTGGCAGGTGACTCCGGTAGTTTTCCTGGTCCGGACTGGTTACCTAAACAAGCTCACATGGCGGATCTTCAGGCCGAGGCTGCAGCTAAGAACCTAGTAGATGAATTTAATGGCCAAAACGCTACACATACATTTAAAACTGAATTAATTTGTATTGTTGATAGTCAGAATTCAGGGATATTAGTAGCTAGAACTGAGAAGTGGAATATCGTCATGCCCAGAATGAGAGTTTTTCACTGGTTAAAACGATTCTTTGAATGGTGGTATCTTCGTCAGTACAAGTAAGATCAGTATAAATTAAGAAGACCCTGCCAGCCACATCCCGGCACATGAGTCGAACGCTGCAGTTGCTTCCTTCCGGATCTGGCTGGGTTCACGATCTATCATTGCGAGAGGACCGACAGAGAACGGACATTATACCTAATGAAAAAAAGAGATGCTAGAAAAATCGTATAGTTAGGGGTTTTAGGTTTTGCTGAAGGCTTTAGTTTGCAATAATTCTGTCATTTCAGTTGCAGCTACCGGCTTAGAATATAAATAATTAACAGGCTGAAAACAGGCAAGAATTTTCTGATACTCTTTTTCATGAGCACATCATATCACTGATTATGTTATGAATTTATATAAATTCATAACATAGAAATAAATTGACAAGTTTAGGCTCAAATGAGATGCCGGATTCTTTTTTGATTAGATCTGTAGCAAGTAAAAAGAAGATATTAATGAAAACGCCAGGGCATTGATGGGGAGGAATCTGTTTGATAGACACGAACTCCTTCTTTCAGGTCTTCTTTTTCCAACTCTAATAGGTCAAAGAGATCCTGAATTTGTTTCCTGAATGCATCCTCTTCCTGGGCAGAAATAGGCTTACCTGATCCTTTGCGACTAATAACTATTTTCCTTGTCTGTAATTTTTCTTTGGACTGTTCTTTAGACTGTTCTAGCTGCTGATTATTTTCAGGGACTAAATCATTAAGCAGTTCTGAAGGATCTTCAAAAATTTCTGAAGGATCACGGGCAAATTCAAGGCTGTCATATTCTTCATCCACTTTAACGTAAATAGAAGAGTCAAAGTCATCTAATTCTAATGCCCCGTCTTCATTTACCTTTTCTTTATTAGATAAGTCTTCATTAGATAAGTCTTCAAGCGTATCCCATTCTTCAGGATTAAAATTTGTTTTTTGTCCCATTAGACTCTCTATCTCTTATTTTTTAGTAAAATGATGTTTATAATGATACACTTATTTATATTAGATTGAAACTATAAACCTTGAAAACGGCTGCTAAATTCCACTATGCATAAAAGTCAGATTGATTTTATTTTTCTTAGTATTTTCATTGCTATTATTGGTGGTGTGTTTGTTATCAGTCATTATAATCATACAAAAAATACCTTCCATGCTAATTTAGATAAGCAACACAAAAACTACTATACCATTTATGAAACTGCACTTGAGTCCACGTATAATAATCTCTCCTTACAGGCAAAATTATTTGCGGATGATGTAAAAGTCCAGGACCTATTTTTATATGCTAAAAAAATGATTAAAATCGAAGGTGGAACTTCAGGTGGAGAAGAAACTGCAAAAATCAGGAAAAGGCTTTATAAGCTTGTTTTAGAACCCTGGAATGAAAGTATAAAAAACCTGGATGCTAATATTTTTCAATTTCATCTCGGTCCTGGTTCCCTTTCTTTTCTGCGGGTTCATAAACCCAATAAATTTGGTGATACCATGGACAATCTACGCTTTATTATTGTCGATACGAATAAGGAAAAAACATCAAGACAAGGTTTTGAGACCGGACGAATTTCTTCTGGATTAAGAAGTATTGTTCCCATATTTGCCTGGGATATACAATCAGATAAAAATGTTTATGTTGGAGCATTGGAAATAGGGACTTCTTATGAGAAATTGCTACAGACTATTAATCAGCACTTTGATGTAAGACTGGACATTCTATTAAACAACCAGCATATCAAACAAACTGTTTGGGATGAATTTATTACTGTTAATTACAATAAAAAAACTATCAGCGGCTCTAATTGCATCCTGGAATCCAGTTCACAGCCAGATCAAAAGCTCTTATTAGAACATATTTTTAAAACCTCCCAACTTAATAAACCTTCAGAAAAACAAATTGATAATAAACCAATATTATTAGCACAAACTCAAATAACACAATACAAAGAAAAATTTTATGCCTATCAGTTTTACCCTCTACGTGATTATTTAGGAGATAAAGATCCATCACGTGCTAATGTAGGCTCTTTATTTATTGCTAAAGACATTACAGATATTATACTGGCCTATCAAAGCAATCAATTTAATACTATTGTCTATTCCATAGCTGCATATATTCTTATTGAACTTTTTTTAATTTTTACTTTTATTAAAATTACCAAAAACCTTATTTCCCAGTTAAACAAACAATCTACTGAGATACTGGATCAAAGAAGAGTTATTGATTTAGATAAAGTTAAATATAAAAACTTAATTGATACCATTAATAATAATTACTTTTTTTATTCTCGAAATAATAACCAGTTTTCCTTCGTCTCTCCTTCAATTAAGCAGGTATTAGGCTATAGTGATACTGAGTTTTTAAACAATACCAAATATTATTTAACTAATAATAGTCAAAAAGCATTATTTCAGATCAGTGATGAACAAACTTTTCTTGAGCAGAAGAAAAATACTTTTGAAATAGATGTCATCAATAAAAATGGGCGTTTACAATATCTGTTAATTACTGAAACAATTAAGTATAACCTCAATGAAACCAAAAAAGTTGTAGTTGAAGGCCTGGCACAGGATATTAGTCAGAGTCGGCAAGAAAAAATGTTATTGACATTAAACTGTCAAATTTTACAAATGATTTCAGATAAAGAAGAAAAAACTAAAATTCTTGAAAGCCTGGTATTAGGTATTGAGTCTATTATTCAGGATATCAATTGTTCTATTATGTTACTGGAGCACGATTCAGGAACATTAACTACTGGTGCCGCACCTCATATCCACAAACCATTACTTAAAGCTTTAAATGGGCAGAAGATATCATCAGAAATGGGTTCATGTGGAATTGTTGCCAATACAAGTAAACGTGTTATTATCTATGATATAAAACAAAGTAAAGAATTTAAAAAGCTCAATAAGATGGTCATAGATATACCCTATCAATCCTGTTGGTCGGAACCGGTTCTTTCTGAAAAAGCAAAAGTCTTAGCAAGCTTTGATGTCTATTATAAGAATAAACAAAAGCCGAATGAATCTGATTTTGCTGTTATTGCGGTGGGGATTAAGCTGGTTTCGTCTTTATTATAGAAATAAAATGAGGTTTGCACTACAGGAATCATAAATTCCTGCAATACAATCATTTGGCATTAGGCAGCCATTTTCTCGCCATAAACACTGCGTACTGCAGGGTAGAACTTTTCAGTTTTATCAATAATGCGCAGTTGTATCAAGTCTAGAAAATCATCTGTTTCCTGAACAAACTCTTCATGATTTTTGATACGTAAATTTTTGTTATGACACCAACGTTTCATATAATGTTTATAAACACGTCTGATTTCAGCAGCCCCGGATAAAAAGTTGTCCGCAGTGGTTTTGATTGATGAATCACTATGTGTCAGCATGTCTCGATAAAGCTCACGCTCTTCAACATCCATTTGATTCTTAATTCTATCCATTAAATCAAAAAACAAATCACAGGTCACATCACTATCACAAATTGTACGATCTTTAATCATATAACTGATAATGTTAATGCGTTCTAAAATTTTATGGTTATGGTGGTTTATTTCTTCAAAAGTTATCATATCTAAATCCTCCTATTATCTAATAATAAACGGGAACTCCGGCTCCGGTATTTATTATTAGGACAATTATTATTGTATTACTGAGTATATTCTTGTTTTTATTTAAAGAACCAAAATGATTTCTAAATTTTTTATAATTATCTTGCAATTATGAATCAAATCAATCACCCTTGTCTACTAGTGAAAACCCTAATAAACGTCAAAAAATACATTATTACAAATAATTTTCTAAACAGGACCTCAATTTTGAAATTATCTTTATATAAATCAATAAATCATAATTTTTTATTCATGATTTTCATTACAAGCATCACAGTTTCACAATTTGTTATGGCTGATTTTGAAGATGGAATCAAAGCCAATCAGGCAGGAGATCGCCAAACGGCCTTTATAGAATTTAAAGCCTCTGCCGAAAATAAAAATAATCAGGCCTATGGGAAGTTGGGCAGTATGTATCTTTATGGTTTAGGCACAGAAAAAAACTACCAACAGGCCTATATCTGGTTTCATATGGCTCACCTTAGTGGTGAAAAAGAAGGCGAACGTTTTCGTGATGCCGCATCATCAATGATGGCAAGAGAAGAGTATCTGAAAGCAGTCGATGCTGCAGAGGCTCAAAGAATAAAACAAGAACTAGGCAAGGCACCGCCACAAACCATGCCACCGACCAGTAATTAATGGGACGTTTGGAAACATAAGCCCATACCCCAAATCACTCTTACGTCATATTTCCTCTCTGGGAGCGAAAGAGCAGAAGCAGAAGCAAAAACCAGAGCTAGAGCGAAATCAAAAGACATAATTTCTAAAAAAGCTTAATTCATCAAATGATCCAGTTCTCCATCCATATGTAACTCTGTTAATTCTGATAGGCTTCCTACCCATTTTCCATCAATGGCAATTTGCGGAACTGTTCTTGCCCCATTGGTCACCTTACTCATTTCAATAAGACCTGTTCGATCCGTATCAACACGGACCTCTGTGAAATTAATATTCCATTTTTCCATCAAGCCCTTGGCTCGGGTACACATGGGACAGGTGCCTGTACTATAAATTTTTACTTCACTCATTGTTTTACCTTGTTGGTTTGTAACTATTCACTCTAAATAAACAAAAGTCTTATGATTGCTTGTTTTTAGTACTTAAAAGGGAGAGATTAAATATTATTAACTGCTTCACGTAATTGTTCTTCATCAATAGGAAAGGATAAAGTATGATGAATAGAAAAGCGGGAGCTTATTTTTTCAAAGCGTTGCGCATTACTTTTATCAATAAAGATAATCACTTTAAGAGCTGGCTGATGTTGTACGCTGGCCATTACTGATTCAAGCGAACTGCATCGATCACGAAAATCTGTCTGGAAATTAAATTCAGCCACCAAGAGATCAACTTTATTTTTTTTTAAAAAACCAATAGCCTTACGTGTAGTTTTTACCGTTTCAACCTGATAGCCCGCATTTTCATAAACTCTAGTAAAATCCGGATAACCACCCTGTTCAACAACAGCTAATAATGTTTTCTTAGGACTGTTCACTATTTTCCTTTTCCTGTAATTGTAAATTCCATAGCCTACTATAAAGACCTTTTTTAACTAATAATTGTTGATGATTTCCCTGTTCAACAACCTGCCCTTCTTCCAACACGATTATAATATCAGCATCTGCAATAGTAGAAAGACGATGGGCAATCACTAAAGTTGTTCTACGTTGTGAAACATTAGCTAAAGAAGATAATATAATTTGCTCTGATTGCGAATCTAAAGAGGACGTGGCTTCATCAAAGACTAAGACCTTAGGATCTTTTAAAATCACCCGGGCAATTGCCACCCGTTGTTTCTCACCACCAGATAACTTTAATCCCCGTTCACCAACTACCGTATCATAGCCATCAGGAAGTTGTTGGATAAAGGCATGAATATTTGCGAGTTTAGCAGCTGCATAGACATCATCCTCGCTCGCCTGTGGATTAGCATACACAATATTGTGATAAATACTTTCATTAAATAATACCGTGTCCTGAGGTACTATACCGACCACATCCCGTAAACTGTTCTGAGTGACTTCACTAATAGATTGCCCATCAATACTTATCTTGCCTCCATTCACATCATAAAAGCGAAACAATAAACGTGATAAAGTGGATTTACCTGCCCCGGAAGGTCCAACCACAGCCAGCTTTTTTCCTGCAGGAATTTCAAAACTGACTTTATGTAAAATTTGTCTCTCTTTTTGATAGGAAAAATCTACATTTTCAAAGCGTATCACTCCTTCCTTAACTTGTAATTCCTGAGCATTTTGTTTATCAATTACAGCACTTTTTTTATCCAGCAAGACAAACATTAAATCAATATCAGCCAATGAATGCATCATGGAACGATAAATAATCCCCAGAAAATTTAACGGTATAAATAATTGCAGCATCAGAGCATTGACTAAAACCAGATCGCCAATGCTCATCTTATCATCAACCACTCCCTGAGTGGCGTAGAACATCATAGCTGTTACCCCAACAGCAATAATACTACCCTGTCCAAAATTCAATAAGGACATAGAGGCCTGACTCTTTACCGCAGCCTCTTCCCATTCACTGAGGGTATTATCATAGCGATTGATCTCATAGTGTTCATTATTAAAGTACTTAACTGTTTCATAGTTAATCAAACCGTCTACTGCCATGGCATTAGCACTGGAATCCAGCCTATTCATCTGATGTCGAATATCCATCCGCCAGTTGGTCACTGATAATGTAAATGTGATATAAACTAACACCGTACTAAATGTGACAATGGTAAATTCAATACTATAGTCACCCAATAACAAAATCGCCACTAACAAAAATTCAGCCAGCGTTGGAATAATATTAAACACCAGAAAGTTCATAATAGAAGAAACAGCACGTGTCCCCCTTTCTAAATCACGGGAAATTCCACCGGTACGGCGTTCTAAATGAAATTGTAAGGATAAGCCATAAAGATGTGACAGGACTTTTCTCGATAAATCACGCATAGTTTGATAACGCACTCTGGCGAAAACAGTATCTCTAAGTTCACTAAATAGAACATTAAAGAAACGCAATGCTCCGTAGCCCAATAGCAATGTGACCGGCAATATCAGCGGCATAGATTTGTCATCCAT
>JADFVK010000179.1 GCA_015222495.1 Pseudomonadota bacterium | reverse complement strand
TAGGTTCACCACCCGGAGCGGTAGGTTTAAAACAAGTTGCCTGTCATGGAAACGAACCGGTTGTACTGGCTACAGCACCTAATTACGGTATTTTTAAATACGATATAAGCACGTCGACCTGGCAGAGTATTCATGATGGTGCGACGTGGATGTCTGTCAAGAATAGCCGTCTGTTTTATACTTATCCAACCACTACAAACGGCAATGTCTGGACCAGGTATATTGATGGTGGCCCCTACCATCGATGGGGTGATCCCATGGTTGCTGATAAGATCGCGGGTGATGCCAACGGGTATCCGTGGATAGTCACCAGTGCGACATCAAACCCAATATTTAAATGGGATACAACTAATAATAAGTGGACATTTGGCCCCAAGTCCGGCCCGGTTTATGACATTGATATTCAAAGCTATATCAAGATGTATATTGTCAGCGATCCTGCGGTAACGAGCGGAGGATATACCATCTATTCTCATGATCTGTATTCGGGAGGATGGACAACCTACTCGTTACCGAGTTATTAAAAAACTGCTTTGGCGGGAGGAACCACCTGGATGGCAATTGAATCAAGGGGGGCAGATACCATTAGTTTCTAATATTAGAGAGAACTATGCTCTGCCCACCCCTATTTTCACAACGGGTCAAAATTAAATCACTCCGCCCCCTTTAATTAAAATATGAGTGCAATCGTTGCCTGTTATAATACAATTCAATATATTTAAAGATTGACTGCTTTGCTTCGTGTTAAAGGGCTCTACCCCCTTTAATCATAGAGTTTTTACTCAGACCCAAAATATTAACTATTTGAAAAGTCCTTTCAGTTTATCATTTACTTTATTTTTTGCTTTTGCATTAATATCTGACTTATATGTATCGATCTGTTTTTGTACAGATGAGAGTTGTTTATCAAACTGTTGTTTTCTTTTTTGAATTTCTTTTTCATATTTATGTAGTGCATCAAGTTCCTGTTTCGCCTCATTAGTGTGGCGCTTTGAAGTTTTATCTAACTTCGATTTAAGTTTACCTTGAAAGTCTTGTTTGAGTTTTCTTGTTTGCGCCTTAAGGTTGGTACCCAGCTTTTTATCCAGATCAGAGCTGATGCGAGTATGGTAGTTGTCCAATGTTCCATATAGACGACCATCGATCTTGAAACTGTTTATGTCATCCAACGCTGCAACTAACATGCGTATTATTTCTCCGCCACCAGTGGAACTGTTAGAAAATTTAATACTGTGTATACGATTATTTACATTGGCATTGATCTTGTTTGCAATACGAGTGGCTTTAATCGTGAGATCAGATTTAGCATCAGCGATGGAGATTGTTAGCTTATCCTCTTTTAACAATGAAAAGTTATCCATATCGTAGTTACGAATGCTAAGCTGAACATGATCTTCAGGTGTTGCCTTTAAACGGTTAAATTCACCATTTAGCTTCAGCGACTTGATACGCTGCATTTTATTCGCATTAAAACTGAATGTAATTGGCTTGCCAACAAGGGGTTGTTGTGAGGTGATATTCAACACCTCGCCATTAAATTTACCTGCCTCAAGCTCAACACCGATGTGTACTTTTTTAATCAGAAAGTCAGGGCGAGGATGGTACTCAGTAAAATGTATATTCTTTCCCGCGCCACGTTTCGGTTCGGGTTTATCCTCTCCACCACTCAACTCTATTTTGCTGATAAAGGGTTGAAGCTTGTTATACCAATAAATGGCCGTATCGGACCATGTTTTGACCTTGTCACCGAAAAACATAACCCCGATATTAGTCGCACCTTCGGTAGATAATGAATACTTACTTAACAGATGTTTATAGTCTTCTTTTGGAGAACTGATGAGCACCTTGAGTTCATTATTGAGCCGGCCAGTGTCATTTTTAATCTTGTTTTGGGTTTGTTTAATAAGTGCGCTATCTTTAGCAATATCTGCCTTGAGTGCTTTATACTCGTTGATTGCTGCCTTGAGTTTTTTAATATCCTTGTCATTAACATTGCGAAGCTCATTAAAGCGGGCTTTATGCGAGTCGAGACGTTTTTGACCCGGTAATGCCGTTTTCAAATTCTCCCATGATTGTTTAGTTTCTGAAATATCGGTTTTTAAAATATTAGCTGCTTTATCAACTTTGAGCGGTTCTTTTTTTAAGATGTCATCGACATCGGGCATTTCAAAAGAAGGTAGATTGGTCACACTCTTTTTATCCGTTTTTTTCGATTCTGTAACAAGAGTGGCTTTTTTTGTTTTCGCGATAGCACCAGAATATTTTCGGGGTGTATTCAAGTGCAGCCCATCAATGTTCATTTCATTAATGAGAAGTTTACGACGTATCAGATATGATCCATCCATAGCGAAAGCGATATTATCAATTTCAACAATATTACTCATTGGCGCGTCAGGATTTGTAACCTGTAAATGATTCAGACTGACACCAAGCGGAGAAAAACTAAAGTCGACATTTCCCAATTCGACTTTGGCACCTATTATGTCGCTACCGGCTGCCTCAATACCATTTTCAATTAAAGTGTCGATGAACAAAATAAATAAAGCACACAAGCTTCCCACAATAACAGCAAAAG